>QMNH01000001.1 GCA_003647675.1 Candidatus Falkowiibacteriota bacterium
ATCATGATATAAACACACAACCGCCTCAATTACATCTGTAACATTCTTACCGCTAAACCTGAATTTCATCTTCCTTAGACTCACTTTCTCCCTTGTCCGCTGGGGTTGTGCTGACAGGTTTATTTTTCATCTTCTCTGTATCCGGTATAAACTTATTACACATAACGATATTATCAGTTCTCTCCTTACCTACACTCCTGGACGTATCCTTGCCGTATAGTTGATCTGCGAAAGTCGCAGGGCATTCTTGTACCTCTAACTGACAATAGTCACAGGCGTGTATGTCCGGGTCCTCCAGTTTATCGAGTCCCATTCTATAACGCAACATTTGGAATTCCCTTATCAATTCCTCTTTGTTAATCTCTTCGGTGATCTTGAACTGTTCTTCAACGAATTTACCACCTTTCGATTCTCTTGTCTGATAGAATATTCTATCAAAATTCAAATCTTTCACCTTTTTCGCCGCTTCCTTTAAAATCATATCGGCTGTGCTTTCCGCGAAAGTACCGTCAGAAAACACCTTATGTGAGGGACATCTTAAATACAATTCAGAGGCTATCATAATACAAGCATTAATCCAATTATGTGCCGTCTGATTACTTTCTGTCAACCTGCGGGCTATTTCCCTTTTTCCAAGATTCAATAATCTTTTGTCAAGCTTGACCTTAGACATGTTCTGTTTTTCCGCTTCCTTCGTTTCTTTTTTCTGTTCTGACATTTTATTCCCTTTCAAAAAATAGTTTTATAATTATTAATCCTATAAGAGCTATAACCCCGTTAAATACTATAAGGCAACTCCACGGCTCATCCATCAATAATAAATTCAAAGTGTGTAACATCATAACCTCACTACGGATAACGTATATTAAGGAAATTATCCAAACCGTGACGTACAGTCACACCTTTTTCATACGCGTATTTCACCTCTCTATCAGCGCCTAACGATTCCCCAGGCAATCTTAAAAGATAATCACAAAGAGTAATTAAATGGAAATCATGTTTCATCCAATCCTCGTATGGTCTTGGGTATATTAAGTGTTGGAAGTGCGTTAACAGGGGAAGGATAGGACAAAAGCCCGCAGTCATTAATTTATCTCCCGCGTCAATCTGTGCTCGTACATTTTCCGCCTGATTACCTATTGTATAGGGGCTGGCTACATACACAGTTTCCATTGCCTACCTCCTCCCGTCTTGTTCGCGTATAAAATCTTTTATTTCAACATTAGTCATTGAGGAAAAACACTCATCACATAAATTAACAGACTTATTAAGAGTACCGGTAAGATAAACAGGTATAACTTTCTTACTTACTTCACATTTAGTACATATATGTACAATTTCTATAGGTATGTTTATACACCGTTTCACCTCACACACGATTACGCCCCCTCAGTTTTGACTTTAGTTTGTTGACACCTTCTTTTCTTGCTGTTTCCTTTTGTAAACTCTTCTCTTTCAATGATAGATTAGTATTTAAAAGGGAAGGCACTACACCCACAGCTCTTTTCATTTTTTTAATTAATTTCCTCACTCCTGATAGTTTCCTCTCCCAGTCTTCCAGTTTAGGGAATCGACTTTCAACGCCTGAATAAGATTTCATTACAGCTATAGCTTTCTGCTTTGTTTTCGGATTCTCACAACGAATAATTAAATCATTATCCTTTGTAAACTGTATAAACGCTGCGCTATTCTGTGCGGAATCCGGGCATATTTTATCAAGAGTCTCTAATACTGATATAAACCTTCTTAAATTAATAGCGGTCTTAATTTCCGTAGGTTTAGAGAACGCCCTTTTAAATACATCCTGGAAATTAGCGTACTCCCTATTGTAAGTTTTAATTCCTATCTTTTTCTCCCCTCCTGTTTTTCCCGTATGTAAAGAGAAACTTTTATCGGATAAATCTACGTGCTCAGTTACTCCACTATATTTCGTATCTCTTGGGATGTTTTTCAACACCTCTTTAACTGTCTCACTTGAGATAGTCAAATCTTGAGGCAAAGGTGAATTCCTTATAATGACATGCTTTAACATGTTATCGTGTACTGGACCCACCGCTATGACCGCCATACCGTTAGTCCCGATAGTTAAACCTTCCTTAGTGAAGTGCACATTATCGAGAGCCGGTATGGATTTATCATTTTTCGTAAGATCTACAACCCACAAATTTTGTTTGGAAAATATCATAAATTAATCACCCCGCTTACTCCTTCACGCTCTTTTATCGTATTGTCAATATCATTTAATATAGTATCACTTTCGAGAAAGCTTTCAAAAACACCCTCAACGTTAGATTCATAACTATCTAATAATACCTCAACACTGTCAATCATATCGGATAACATCAAATTAACCTCCTCCTCATCAGACTTGCCGTCTATATCTAAACGGTAACACATAGCATCTTCAAGATCTCTTCGTATATCTTTAATCAAAGCCTCTTTAAATCGTTCCTGCGCTATACGTGCGGAATCCATAGCCTGGTCAATACTTACCATCTTACCTTCGTAATGTGGGTTCAAAATAATTACCTCATTATCCTTTGTAAAGAATCGGTTAATTGTAAAGTATAAACATTCTGTAATTCAATAATCGCCTTAGAATAACATGATACGTTTAAATCAAAAACGTATCTGAATTTATTAGATTGTATCTGCAATCTCTCCACAGTATTAACATCTAATTTAAAGATATGCTCTACTATCTGGACCACAGTACTTTCAAATTTATTATTCCCTCCAATCTGTACCTTACCTTTTCTGTAGAAAAGACCGATTGTCGCTCCGTCCGCATAAACTATATATTTCAAAAAACCCTCCAGTATTAAAATAAAACAACTTATTACTGATAATATACTATAATTAACATAATAAACGCAAGAAAAGAATATAAAAAAAGTATGATTATGCTACATCGCGCATGGGGTATACATATCCGTATTCTCTAATATGTTCAATTCTTATCTTATTCTCTCTATTTTAGGTATTAGAATAAACTACTTTGAAAATACAGGTTTTACCTTGTAACACCTTAATATTACTATATATATATTATTATTTGTAAATTTTTATTATTAGTATAGTAGTGTGTATACCTGTATACCCCATGCGCGATGTAGCATAATTATTACTATTTTATTGCGTTCTCTTCATCCTTTTAATTTTACGAGCCGTTGACGCTGGAGAAAGACGAGTGATTTTCACAGGTTCACCTACTGCTTTCGTATATCTCTCCAGCATCATATCGCAACATACCGGATCATTGTCTATCATAATACCCTTCCTCCCGTTTACTACACAAGATAAAAGTGTAGTACCCGTACCAGCGAACGGGTCCAAGACATAACTATTGACGCGGGAAAAGTTACTTATAAAATAATCAGGAAGCTCTATCTTAAAAGCTGCTTTGTGGTACTTCTTATATTCATCCGTGTTCGTAAATTTCATGGATAATACGTTATCAATAGTACCTCTAAAATCTTTAGTACCTATAATCCGTTTAGAGCCGTCAGCGCTGAATATAAAAATAAATTCAAATCGGCTATTCAGGATATTACCCCACATAGCTGGCTGAGCGTGTACTTTATCCCAGATAATTATATCATTCATTTTCTCCCTAAAATCATTCATGTACTCTATCAACGGTAATTTATTACCGCTAAGATATTGCACATTTACAAACGAGAATTCACAATATTTAATAGCTTGCTCAGTGAAACGAGTTAAATATTTCAAATACTCAGTATCCGTAAAGTTATCATGATTTGAGATATATTTCTTTTTTCTTACCGGGTCGTTAAAATTATGTTTAGTATTATACTGCGGTGACGTAAAACAGATATCAGGTCTTTTCCCAGCGAGTAGGGTCGTATACGTTTCAGGCTTCGTGGAGTCCATACAAGCTATGATATGTTTATCATTCAAAAGGAGAATATCGCCAAATTTGAATACTTTCTCACCTGTAAACTTGACCGGGTCAGTGTTTACACTCAGTTTCTTTTCTTTGAATATCGCAAGCCCTTCTATGTCCTTACTGTCGAAACCGTGCGCTGGGGAAACGTCTGTAAAGATTTCACCGGCTTCCATAAGCTTAGATAAACAGGCGTTATCCCATTCCGCAAGCTCACTTGCTTTATTATCAGATAGTACGAAATCCCATTCTTTACTCTTTTCATTCCAGTTAGAACGTACAACGGGAATGTATTTCATTCCTAAAATCTTAGCTGCTTTATATGCTGTATTGCCCGCTTTGATTTCGTTCTCCATATTTAATACTATAGGTTTACGGAAACCGTTCTCGCGTATGTAAACTGAAAGCTTTCTCGCGGCCGGGTCATTTTTCCTTGGGTTGTTTTCTAACAGTTTACATCTGTCAACGGATACGGCTAATGTCCTTAAATCTCCTTCAGGTATGTAAGCGTAATTTCCGGTTGTCGGGTAATCTGCTCTACTCTTCTTCACTTTCTTTATCATTCTTTTTCTCCATCTTAGGTAAGTTATTTAATAAGTTTTCTATTTCGTCACCAATTTCAGGTTGATATCTGCGGTACTCTAATTTAATTAAATCAAGTGTCTTAGGTATAACCGTAAATTCCTGCATAGCACTATCCATATTCTCTCTAACTTTTATTTTAACGGGCGTGCTCTTACCTTTATCTTTTAAGCCTGATAAGGTACATACTAAATCCAATTCTTGTTTGTAGCTCGACATATCGAACATCATACATTTATCTTTAGTTATTAAAGTTATCATTTGTAAACCTCACTTCCTTGTATGATTTTTAGAAAGTCTTCTCTGAATACGTAATCTGTTTTCATATCTTTTTTTCTACGTTCGAAAACTTCCAACATGTAAAGAGACTTCAAGACCATATCACACACAGGCTCGGGTAATTTTATAAAGCTCGATACCTGTTTAGGTGTGTATGATGCATCATAAGATTTCCCGTAACAAGTTGACAGAGTATCGTTCAACCTTCCCGGTATAGTTCCTCGGGCGAGTTCTCTAATAATAGAGAATTCCGACTCTGTAGCTACGGTTATCCGTCTAAACATGCAGATACCTTTTAGAAGTTTCGTAAACTGCTTTACGATACGAGTACCAATTTCTCGAATAGGTTTATATAGAATCTCTTTTGAGAATTTATCTCGTTCAATTGACCCCCTCATATACGAAACAAACATAGCCAGGTAGAACATTTTCGTCTCTATCTCTTTGGGTATTGTCACATTATCAGGGTAATCATAATTCAGGCACTCATTAGCCATAGCCTGTAAATCCCCTCTCATGTTATTCTCTTTTGTCGTATTGCTGGCAGCTCTCATAATATATTGAAGCTCCTCTTCCATAGTGTTAGGTAGTTTCAAAGAGTACCTCAGAAAACGCTCTCCTAAACTGGATTCATTCTCTAAAGTATATTCAATAGCAGGTGTTACCCCAGCGATGAAACCGAATTTACTGTTGTATTCCCTTTGCACGTTCCCGAATCTATGTTTATATACGCCGTCGTATATCGTCCGTAAAGCTCCAAAAATTGCCTCTCTGGCTTCTATCCTTGACTTAAGGATAGTAGTGAAATCTTTAGTAACTAAAACTTTGCCGTTAAGCGCTGGAAGGAGGGATTGGTCGACACCTCCGGCCGTGTACCCACTCACTAAACCCGCCATAGATAGATTATCCTCAGTATGTATATTCTTGGCTGCGGAAATACTCATTAATAATTCTGATTTGGTGAAACCCGAAGGGGCAACGAGAAAACTCCAAATAGGATCCCCTGACAAATGCAGATTGGAAATAATAGTACCGTATAAAAAATCTATTACGTCGGTCTTGGGTAAGTGTAGATGTTCTTGATACGCTTTGTAAACATCTTGAGAGGTTAAGCCTTTACCGTCATAGCTTTCAGGTTCATTTATATTAATATCCGATTCATCGAAATCTTGCGGGTACTCTTTCAACATTTCAATAATTAAGCGGAAAGCTTCCCCAGCGTCAAGCTTACATAATTTATAAAGATCCCTTAAATCAAATCTGTTCTCCGTTCCTTCAGGCCAATTAACAAAGAGTAATTCCCTCACTAATTGTTTAAGGAAGTTGAAAACTTTTAAAGCGCCTTTTTGTCCAGGCTTATCATTATCATAAATAACATTCACTTTTTTACCTTTGAACAAAGCCAACCAGTCAGCTTTAAAAGTACCCGCCCCAGGTACAGATAATACGATATCGTCGAAACAGCCGACAGCCCGTAATATCTCATACATAGCCATGGCGTCCCATTCGCCTTCGCAAAGCCAGACAGTACCTTTACAATTAGGAAGCGCGGGCCAATTTAACAAACCGGAATTACAACCCGCCGTAGACATGACTTTTTTCCCGTCGTATATCCTCACGTCTTGTAGTTTATCGCCTGACGCGGTATACACTGGGATGCAATATCTTTGTGTTTTTGGGTTCCAACCCATTTTAAAAGCTTTTAACGTGGATAATTTCAAGCTTCTATTTTTGGCTAAACTTATCGCTGCGCCGCCTTTGAAATTTTCAGCACATAAATCCACTATCTGTCGTAAAAACATTTGATAACCGCCTTCACGGCCGCACGACTTACAGTCCCATCCTTTATCTTTACTTTTGGTATTAACGTAAAAAGTGTAATCGTTCTTATGCTCCTTATGTCCGCAGAAAGGACACACGCCTATAATATGCTCCCCCGTTTCTTGTACAGGCTCGAAACCGTGCATAACATAAGCTTTACAGGCCGGGTGTTTCCTCAGTTCTTGTACGTTGTCCATTTACCGCCTCCAAAAGCTTATCCTCTAAAGTTAAAATTTTAGTTTGTTGGTTCTGAATGAGTAGTACCAGCTCTGACAGTTCTCTCCTTGTCAAATATCCATTCTCTCCAGTCAAGGGTAACCCTGCGCTTACTTTTAACTGCTTTAATAGCTCCGGTCGTTTGGGTCTTTGCATTTTTATCGGCTTTCTTTGATAGTAATATTTTTGAGTATAAATCTTGATCTATTTTAAAAGCGGAAAAAGTATATTTTTCCTCTATATATTTCACATTACTTACAGCATTTCTGAAGAGGTATCTTAATTTAATATCCGTAATACCGTAACCGCTTTGATGGAGCATGGCGCGTAATACGAATTCTCTTTTGTTAAGTTCCTTAACTGTGTGTTTTATCGGTCCCATAAAAAGTCCTTTTCTGACATGAGTAATTCCCATTCTTTTTTACCGTATGTCTTTACGCCGGGGGAATGCGCGTTTATATCTTTTAAACTTGCCGCTCTTAACCTGGCTTTTAAAGCACTGATCTTTACTTTATTAACCCTCTCCCCTCGTTTCACTTTTCTTATCTTACGCATTCTAAGTATCTTCCAACCTTTTAAAATTTTCAATGATGTATTATTCAATAAAGTGTCTCGAAATTAAAAATAGACACCTATTTAAACGATTAAACAGGCTTAATTTTCATAGACTATATCTTTTCTTAAAATAATCGTAAGCTCCGTTTACTTCCACCATTTTATTATGCGCGGTTTCCTTCTCTTTTGTCGTACCGTTCTCCCATTTATCAGGATGCCATTTTAATGCCGATCTTCTCCATAGTTTTTTTATTTCCGACTTTTGAACTTTACCTATAAAACCTAAAACAGTACCGTGAATTCTTTCTTGACTTCCGATAGTTGTAAAGAATCTGGAACTACGCCCTGAATTATAGTTTGATCGTTGTTGTTTTTGTTGACGTCCGGCACTCCTACCGAAAAAATCAAACGATTCTCTGTCGCTGCCTGAGTCGTGCCCTCTAAACAAGTCCTTCCAGTAACTACCGTCAGAATAACCTTCATACGGCCAACCGCCAGTACCTGTATTGAACGTGCTATTCCTCCTATTCCTTTCCGCTTCCTCCTGTTCTTTTTTATCCCGTTTTCTTCGGGCTTCTCTTTCCCTATCTAATCTGTCAAGGTTATCGTAATACTCTTTCCGGGCAGATGCAAAATAATTAAAAGCTTCTTTATTTAATTTAAACTTAAATCCCATTTTTCCGGAAATAATATTTTCTATATAACGTAGATCGGAATTAATCACAATACGTACGGACATTCCAGCGAAACGCCCGGATTTAAAAACATACTTGAGGCCAAAACCTTCATTTTCTTTTTTCGCCTTCCGTAAACGTTCAACCCTATCCCGCTTAACGGTGTCAGCTTTAACCTTATTAATTTTCTTACGCTTTACTTTTCGAACTTTCCGCGCCCGTTCGCTGGGGTGAGGTTTCTCACTGCTTTCGAGGTTTTGGAAGTGTCTGAAACATTCATCGAAGTTGTGCCATATCTCCCCTGTATTCATATCCACTATTTCTTTGATTGACTGTGCACGATTAAACGGTAAAGATAATCTTATGTCTTTACGTATAAATACTATAAGGTCTACGGTGAAAATAATTTCTATAGTATCGAATTCATACTCCTGTATAATAATTTCACCTTCTATTTTAACCCGTATTCTATGCATAAATAACCTTTAAGTCTTTTTTATCATTCCAATTCGTTGTCGATATAGACCAGGAAACTCGTAATGGAATTTCTATTTCCGGCATGTCAATCATGAGTAAGGATATCTCTGGTAGAATCTCGTCTTTGTAAGGTAGTAAAGATCTTGGGTATTGAAAGATTATTTCGTCATGTACGTCAAGAATCATTTTTATATCTGATAAATATTTATTGGTTTTAAGATAATCATATACCTTGACCTGTGCGCGTTTAAGTATTCCAGCCGCTGTCCCTTGTATTTCATAATTAGCGCCGATATAAGGTTTATCTTTTTGTACATATAATTTACGGCCGAAAGAGGTAGTAATGAAACCGTCCCTTCTTACGCGTTCAATCACATCTTGCGTGAAACCGGCTATACGTGAAAATCTGTATCTATAATTAGAGTCTCCCTGTTTTATTTCATCCACCGTCTTTTGTAAAGTTACCGCTACTTTGTCAAGACCGCCGCCATACGCTATACAGAAGCCGATACCTTTATAAGCTTTCCTGTGTGTTTTAAATTTCTTAAGGTCGGTTTCTTTTAATTCCCTGGCTTGTTGTATTCCCGATTTGTAAATTGGATCGCCTATCCGGGCGAATACTCCATCCATTAAAAAACACTCAACAGTTTTATAATGTATGTCAGCGGCCGGATCACTCTTCATTAAGTTTAATAATTCAGGTTCTCCCGTATTGTTAACTATGAGGCGCATCTCAATACCATCATAATCTACAGGCAATAATACACTACCTTTTTGAGCTCTAAAACATTTCCTTAACGGAACAGGAAACGGGTTTTTCGGACCAGCGTCAGCGCTTACATTCTGCATGTTGGGCCTGTTTGACGTTTTGCGACTTGTCCGGGCAGCGTTAGAATTTATATTAGGGTTTATATGATCTTTACCCTTAGCATGTCTTAAATACCCTTTGATAGTAGCCAAACCTTTGGTGTAAGATCTCTGTTTTAATATTAAATCTAAAATAGGATGGTCATATTTTTCCCGTAAGGTGAATAAAGTGTCTTTATCTGTTGACGGTTTAGGCGTATCACTATCGGTAAATTTTAAGACAGGCATTTTATATTTACGAAAGAGAATCCGCCTTACCTGTTCATCACTGTTAAGATTTACATATTCTTTTAGAAGGTCGTAAGATTCTCTTTGTACTTTGTCAAGCTCAGACTCCATCCACAAAACAAGTTTATCAATATTCGGATAGGATAGATATATACCGTTAGACTCCTCCCATTGTGTGACTTTCACAACTTCAATTTCGTTCAGGTAATCGGCGTACCTTCTACTATCTTTCATAAACTCTTTAATGAAAGTGTAGTATAATAAAATAGGTCTTTCCCCGTCCGCTGTCTGGTACTCAGTCATTAAATTTACATTTACTAAGTTGTATTTATCCCCAGAAGCTTTCGCCGCTAATTTCACCTTTTTGTCAAGCTCTCTTGAGTATCCGCACAACTCCCAACATAGGTAATCTAAAGCGTGAGAGGGAGCCAGGTTCCTCAACACTTGCGACATTATCATAGTATCATGCCAGACCGTTTCATCAGGTACATGTACACCGTTCATTTTCAACATTGCAAGCTCAAATTTAAAGTTATGAGCTATCTTTACAATAGAGATATTTTTAAAATAATCTTGTAGATATTTCCAGTTTTCCTTATTGATTTCAGAATCTATATTGTCAAGACGTCTGACCTCTACTCTACAATCTATAGGATTACCTAAATTGTCAAGTACAGGCCATCCAATACAATATGAGAAAATCTTATTCCCGTGATATGGATACAAACCGTCAGTTTCTACGTCGAAGCTACTCACTTTAATTTTTTTAATTTTATTTATCATTTGTAAAAACGACCGCCAATCGCTGGGGAAAGGCGGTCGATCTCTTTCCGGTTTACGGTTTATAAGTGGATAGCTTCTTATCTTTTTTTAGCTACTTTCTTTTTTACCGTTTTTTTTTTGGCGGTAGGTTTGGGTTTCTGTATAGCGTGTTCAATGTTTGCGGATTTGAACATCTTCACTTCATCCACTGTCAACTCTTTCTCAGGCCAGTCATAGGCTGAAATACGTTCTGCCAGAATTTCGTTTGTATCGTCTTCCTCTACTTCTATATCCTGAGCTTCACAGAAAGCGAGTAAAGAAAGATTGAGTGGGTCTTCTTCCTTGACTTCTTCCTCGGTTTCTTCCTTGGCTTTTTCGACTGGAGCAGTTTCAGTGGTTTCAGTAGTCCCGGTAGTTTCAGCGGTTCCCGCATCGGCTGGCCCGTCAAGTAATTCCACAACACTGACATTTACGAAGTCACCGGAATGTTTTACATTCACCTTGACGGCCGCGCCTTCATCTGAAATAGCTTCCACAAGGTCTTCAAGTTCCGCAGGATCGTCCGGAGCTTCATATCCCATTTGCTCAATCCATTTACGTGTAAAAGTAAATCCCATTGGAGATTCAAGATGCATATAATCATAGACAACGTGTCCCTGAAATTCTCCATCTGTAATAATATGCTCACGTTTAATCATAAGCTTCTGTGAAGTCTTACTTTCGACAATTACAGCTTTCTGTAATTGCGCTATGTAATTCCCTGGAGCTATCTTAACCCCGCCGAACATTGAATCATACTGTGATTGTGAATCATTATAACTTTGCTGCATACCCGCTAAGCGATCTTTAAAAGACATGGTAAATCCTTTCGCATTTGTAAAGTAACATTTTAATTAATTGGTGAAAATTTTATTACGATTTTTTTAGAACTTTTTTCTTTAACGATTTTTTAAACTTACTTGCCCCTTTCTGTACGAAGGTTGTATTATACGGTAATTCTTGTAAATTATTGAACGCATTAATTAAATTCTCACACGCCTCCTCTTCACTTCCACCCATTGGTATTTTGTGTACGGGCTCACCTGACGGCGTCATGAAATGGCCTTTCATCCTATTTTTGGCTATAATATGCTCATCGCCTATTATTTGGAGCCACCTTTCGCCGTTTACAAAATGATAATAAAAAATGTTTGGGACCTGCGCACACAAGAATTGATACGCTTGTTTAGGCAGGTCAGGCGCCAAGGCGTTATATTTCTTACCGCTTATAGTTGTAAGCTCTTTTTCATCGGTATGACATAAGGCAAGGAACCCGTAATCACTCATCATTAACTCTCTTACAAGAGGGATAAATACCTTCTTAACCTTGTTCCAGCTTGCTCCGTAATCGTTCATACCGCCCGGGTGCTCGAATCCATATTTCTTACCAGCGTATTCCATAGCCAGGTCATAAGCCACTTGCACATTGTCAATTGACAGAGTGGTAAAATCATGATTACCTTGCAGGAATTCCTCTTTTAAATCTTTGAAGTCTTCCCAACATTTTACATTATCCATTACATATGCGTAACTATCATTCGGTTCAAACATTAAATTGTAAACCTTACCCATCATGTTCGCCAGCGTAGTTTTACCGCTTCCGTAAGGGCCGTGAATAAGTATAGGGTAATCACCTAAACTCTGGCTGGGTACGTGCTTTACTTTAGACATTTTTTTCTTTGTACGCATAGATATGGATTTTTTAACAGCCTTCTTTTTTGGCACTGTCTCCGTGTTCTTTTCCATCTTTTTTATAACTGCCATTATTTCTCCACTTCGTTTAAGGTCGATAGTTCAGGGAATAATAATTTTCTTTTGTTGTATCCGGACATCTTACCGCTGGCGCAAGCGTCAAGGAAGTTGCACGGGAAAGGTGACTCGCAAGCGTACGGATTCTTGTAAAAATCATCACTGCTTTTTTCTGGTCCCATTTCCCCTATGTCGGACAGGACTGATTGAAGCTCGCAAATATAATTACTTTTATCTTTATCCGTGTAAGGGATCTCATACCTCATAAAATAAAAATCAGGACGTTTTTTCAGGTCTTCTTCTAACCTTATTTTATAATCTACTAAATTTTCATTCACTCTCTTTCTTATGCCTGGTTTACGTATTATGTTATATAAAACACCGTCTATTTTCTGCTTAAAGATTTTTTCGCATACGGTCAAGTATGTTAAATTCTGGAAATCAAAGGAGAGGCGTTTCATCATTGTATTTTCTGTTATCCTGCTTTTGGTTTTATGCTCCATAAGCCAGTTTTTACCGCCTTTAATTTCATACTTACCGTCAAGCTTAATTTTTATAGGTGTGTCAAATAGATCACATACAAGCTCTGTTTCTACTTCTGTGAATTTCTTATCTTTAAAATCCTCCGGGTAGTATTTTATATACGCCTCAAGCACTGTGGAAGTAACAGCCTTCTCCCATTCCCATTCCTGTAAGTCGATACCGTCAAGCTTTCCAGCGTCCTCCTGTTCATGCTCATACAAATCTATGAGATAATTCAAACAATCGGCTATAGACTCTTTTTTTAATACTACTATCTCGTTATAAGCCCCCTTATAAAGAAACGCGAGAATATCGTGAACAAGACTCCCGAAACTTGTAGTATGGTTGTAGCCCTCAGATTCCCATTTGTTAATTTTAAACAGAAATAGCCTTTTACATTTCATATAGTACGACATTAAAGATTGTGTAATACCGTTCTTCTGTAAAGAATATGACTCATTTGTCATGTCCTTTACTAACGCCGTAACCTTTCTTTTAATCTTTTTTACCGGCACTCTCTTGGATAACGTTTTCTTTTTCTTAACTATCTTTTTTTTAGCCATTCCAAAACCTCGCATACTTTCTGTAATTGTGTAGGAAAATCAGGGCTACTATTACCACCACTCCGTATGATATAGGAAGGCCTTAACAGATTACCGTAATCTTTAAATTCATTTTTATAGTGTCTCTCAACTTCTTTCGTAAAGAAAAAAACATATTTAGGCTTTACAAACTCCATTAATCTGGCAAAATGTTTACTACATGATATAATCTCTTTAGACTTTGGCGGTCTTGTTGAGCCGGCTTTCTCATCAGTAGCGCGACAAAAAACCATATTAGAAATAAAGATATCAGGCTCCTCAACAGCTACTTTAATCGCCGCACGTTCTACAAGGTTATGTATATACTTACTATCAAAACTTTGTAAAATTTTCCCAGTAGTTTCTTGAACTTCAGTAATAGTCCCGCCTAAAAAAAGTATATCGGCGGGGTAACTTCCCGCACCTATAAGCGGACGTCTGCCGGCTTTACGGGTAGTATGCAGTAGGCAGTCATCACACTCACGGATGTCTCTAATAAAGTTTGGTAATCTATCGCTCATTTTCCTTCCCTCCAATAATCACAAGTTATAGAAGAACACCAATAATATCTATAATTAGTAGCTAATTTACAGCCGCAATTTTCAGGGCAACGCTCTTCTATTATACGCCCCATTGTTAAATCAGGTTTCTCTACACGCTTTACTTTGGATATCTTCCTCTTTACTTTTCGTACTTTTCTAACGGGCGTCTTAACATCCATAAATCATTATCCCTTCTCAATCCCATAGCTACAGAATCGGCTATGTGTTCATTATCGTACACTTTACCACTTATCAATTTAATCCTATAGTCTGTCGCTTCTTTCGTTAATTGACCTTTCCAAGCCCCAGGGGATACGAGAGTAAAAGGTATATTTTTTATAGCACATCTATCCGCGTAAGTAATAACACAAGTCTGGAGGTGAAACAAAGCGCCTGTCTCACCGGCTACTTGACTCTTAAGGGAACCGCTCCAAAGTTCAGGCTCCTCAAGTGTTACATGCGCTGGAGTGAGACTGTCAAGCAAGTTTGAAAATGTTTCCCCGGCGAATCTTATATAATTCTCTTTTGTCTTACGTAAAGCGGCCTCATGATTTATTATACCTGTTAACGGGTTTACTGTTCCGTTGAATAGTGCATATCCGGTATGTATGCCGGTATCCACGAATAATTCGTTTTTAGGAATCACGATTATCCTCCAAAAAAGTTTTCACATACTGTAAAGATTCAAAGTATTTCTTTTTCTGACTTAACGGCTCTCCTGGAAACGGGTAGAAAAGTTTCCATTTGTCGGCACGTGCTAAATAAACTATAGAGTAAGTACATGTTTTAGTTTTTACTATAATCCTGGGTACACCAGCGCGTGTAAGGTTGAACTCACCTTGTAGGAATAAAGAAGCCTTGCCTACATGTTTCTTAATTTCCTCCGGATCCTTTAAACGTTTTCTCGTAGACATTATACGGCCTTTCCTCTAATATGTTTTGACATGCTCAGTAGAGTTTCCTGTTTACTCTCTTTTCTTATGATGGAATCAACTATGACCTCTTCTATAGTATCCTCAGCCGTTAAGTCTATGATCAAATCGACTTCAGCCACGTACGGATTATTCATCCTTTTCTCAGTCTGTAAACGTGTTTCCAACCCGAGAGGGGAGCTGAAATATACCGTAACGTCAGCTTTATTAATAGTAGCTCCGTACTTTAAACATTCAGGTTGACAATAGAGAACCTGTATTTTATTACCCTGGAAATTATTTATTAAAGAATCCCTCTCATTTATACTTACGGTTCCGCTTATCATACCACTTTTTATTTTTAATCTGTCAAGTAATAACCCTATATGATGAAGCTCGAAAGTATGCACAGCCCATATAATAATCTTACTATTTTTTAATTCACCTAATAAGAGGTCTTTTAAAACTTCAAGTTTTGTGCCGTCAATAGGTTTAATAGTATCTCCATACACTGACTTATTAAGTATAAAGCCTGAACATAATTGACGTAATAGGGAATATTTACTTACATTGTAATCAGTAGCTACCATAATATTATCATACTGTAAAACAAAATTCTTACATAAATTTTTATAAGCCTTCATTGTCTTATTTGATAGTCTGAACACCCTTCTCTCATAAACAACTTTATTATATAGACCGGCGTCAGCTTGGGAGATAGTAATACAAAATTTACTTACCCTATCCGTCAAGAATTTCAAACCTGTTTCCGATATACAATAACTATGTGCATCATATTTTATAAATAATTCATGTCTAAAATGCCAGTAATCTTTAAATCCTAAAATTTTAGGATCAAGAAATTTTAATTGTTGGAAAATATCAAGTTCACTTTCCGGCATAGGTGTACCAGTTAATATATACCGCCTGTCAACGTCTCTATATCCCTTTGTGTAATGTTGCGACATTTTTGTCGTTGGATTTTT
The DNA here is from genome assembly GCA_003647675.1 of Candidatus Falkowiibacteriota bacterium. Classification (GTDB taxonomy): domain Bacteria; phylum Patescibacteriota; class Patescibacteriia; order Patescibacteriales; family UBA12075; genus B7-G4. The sequence continues at coordinate 15,699 of QMNH01000001.1, forward strand.
TAAACTCGTAGATTCATCATACACTACAGACTTAAATTTTTTATTTACAATTTCTGGAAACGATAAATGGTTTTCCCTATTGACAAGTTGGAAAGGGCTTTGATTAAATAGGCTTTCCTGTCGTTGTTTCTTTGTTCCATGTATCAAATGTATATCATTTTTATCTACGTTAAAGGTGTTAATTAATTCCTGTTTCCATCCGTACAGAGCTGAGTAAGGCCCCACAATTAACGCCGGTAAAGTATTATTACTAAGTATGTCGAAGATAGTTAAACGTGCCTTACCTAAACGCATATCGAGGAAATACGCTGGGTGAGAAACGGTTTTACTATAGTAAAACGCCGTACGTTGATGTTTAGCCAGTATTCTCATAAGTAAATTAAATCCTTTTATATTTAGGGTACTTATTTAAGTACCCTAAATTATTGAAATTATTTTTTAATTTTTTTCAGCTTTTTAACTTTTTCAATAGGAGCCTCTTCTTTTTTCTCCTCTTTACTTTCAGGCGTGCTTCCTATATCATATTTCGCCTTTAAAGCCTTTTTAATAGGGCTCTTTTTTACTGACGGTTTTTTCGGCTTTCTCGGTACTGTAGAAGCTGGTACAGGTAAGTCATCTACTATTACGATTCTTTCGTAAGGTATTTCCTGTTTAGGTACAAAACAGTTAGTACCGTTATTTATATGCCAGCGTACTCCTGAAACCTTGCCTGGTTTATACTCCCCAAGTTCTGGGAACTTCTTTTCAGTCAATTTAGAGATATTAGTATCTGTGTGTATCTGTGCGGTAATCAAATCAGTTACATACTTTCTTTGAGCTTTTTTACCTGTAAGCTCCTCAGTTTCCGTTTTGTCAATAGGTTCCTTGATGTCTTTTTTAATAGCTTTTTTAATAGCTTTTTCCGTAACCTTATTGATCTTCTCAGCGGGATCCTTAACTGGTTTTTTTACCACTGTTTTCTTCTTAATCTTTACGGCCATATCATACCTCCAAAAAATTAGTACATGAATTTAGTTAGTTGTAAAATTAATCCTCAAAAATTATACTCTTTTCAATTCTATTCCATATGGTGGACTGTTTTAAGATAGGTTTATTAATCCCGGAATTCTCTAAAAGCTTTACGCGTATTCTCTTTATCAAATTTACATCCAAATCACTATCATTTAAGAACACGCCGAAAGCGCGGGAAAAGAATTCATTCAGTACAGTATATGCCTCAAATTTCGGTACTTCAGAGATAGAGGAATACAACATCCACATAAATGACATTTCCTCAGTGCATTTTTTAGTATAGTCTTTAGATATTAAATGCATTATAAAATACCTTTCAAAGATTTTATAGGTAATTTAGCGGACGGCATTTCCGAAGTAATAATTTTTGTAATTTCGTACAGAGCTTTCATTTTTAAAACTTCACCTGTCCCAAACAACATTCCCCTTAAGGCTCCCTGTTGTGCTGTTTCATTATTTGAGGGACGGTAATTGACAGAATGGTCTGTATAATTTGTAACAGCATTTAGTAATGCGTACGCGGTCCCAGACTGTTTCTTAAAAGTGTTATCGTCATTAGTTTCAAAATTATTAAGAATAGTTAGAGCTTTATTCTCAGCCACATTCGACATAATGCCCTCATCATTTTGAAAAATATTATTAACTATTTTACCGACAACAGGAACAGATAATTTTATTTTAGCGAGTGAATTAAGAAGGGCGAAAAAGTTTTTTATCTCAGAACTTAACAGGCCTACGGTATCATACATTCCCTCTATCTTTAAGGGGGCATTTTGTGTATGCCTGACATAATCAATAGAATGTTTTGTAGGTAATGTCATACCGTTAGTACATATTAAACGTTTAGTATTAAGACCTAACGAAAAAGACCCGCTACCGTCGTGCATGGCGCGGACTATTAAAGAAGTATTTACAATATCACCGACGTTTCCGACATCAAGAGAGAAGTCTTTTAAATCGAATTCAGCAAAAACAGAGCGCCCGCCCTGGAAACTATCCGATCTTAAACATTCCATGTTTAAACCGTTTTCCTGTAAACGGTCAATGAAATTAAAAATCTCCCTGTTCTGAATTACTCTGTAGTTATTAGTAACTACACCCAGGAAATCATTATTGTCTGTTCTAAAAGTACCTTTAATTGGTAATACTTTACCTTTAGAATCGTAGATAGGACGTTTTTCAACATCCCAGTTTAAATTTGATTTTTGGAAATCTTTTAAATTGTGGATTTTTGTACGGCTCATAAGAGCTCCCCTCATTTTTTAAAGTTGTGTTCTATCAACTAATTATTTAAACGAAATCTATATCTACTACAATTATTTTATTTTTAAAATAGTTTACAATTATAGTTTTAATATTACCTGTAAACGTGGTTGAGAACAATACTGTACCGTTATTATCATTATTAGCTATATACTGTAATAACCTACCCAAACTCTCAGGACGCGCGGACACTCTGAAAATTTCCTCATGATCCGTGAAAGAAAATTTATCAACAATTCTACGATATACACAATAATAAACACAAGAGCCCCCGTTTTCAAGAACCTCCGTTTTCTCAACTTTAATGTTAACCAGTTTATTTTTGAAATACATAATAATTCCCTTCATTTTTTAAAGTGTTGTTCTGTCACTTAATACCTAAATAAAATAATAAATGTAATCTTTAAACGCAATACTTTTTTTATATTTTTATTTTCCGTCCATCTAAATCGTTTAAAACTAACAACTTACAGCGCCTACTTTTTTAAAATTTTTTAAACGCGTAGTTTTTACGCGCTGGGAAACGGCTGTAAGATAATTCTGCCTGTCTCTCTTCAGGCTGAAGGATACAGTATTTATAGTAGATGACAATGAGACATGCTTATACATTTCCTCCATAGCCTTCCTGTGGCTTGTGGCGTGTATTGTGAATACGGACACTGTATCGAGTTTAGTTCTTATTGTAGCTGTGAAAGGTATCATTCTTAAAAATCTCCTTCTTAATTAGTATTAATATGAACGTTTCATGAAAATTTCAACATCTGAAAAACGTATAATATGCCTAACCTGTTTTATATCGTTAGATTCGGTGAAAACTTGTAGCAACTTCTCAGCTTTATCTATGCCTACTACGGACGACGTATAGTAATGATCTAACTGTATATTATATTGATCCGGGAATTTTAATGTACCTGCGAGTTTTAAAATTTCAGCCTTCAACGTGACCTCCTAAAAAATGTTAATTATTGACTACTACTTAAATATAACACTGTTCCAGAATAAAAGCAATAAAAAAGATATAATAACGCAATAATTATGCGCCTTCACGCATGGGGTGTATACCTATACTAATAATAAAAATTTACAAATAATAATATATATAACTATAAATCATACACTTACAGCTTAAAACCTGTATTCTTGAGTAAAATAAACACTGTTCTATTATATATGAAGGTAGTTATATACGTATACGCCATGCGTTAGTATTGCGTTTGTATTGCGTTTCAAATAAATAAGGAGCGAAAGCCTGTCCTTGACAACAGGCAGACACTCCCGGAGGCAGCCGTAAGGCTGTTGACATTAGGTAGGCCAGCCTAAATCTGTTTTACTTTTGAGAGTAATAGTCTGTCCCATTATCCCAGAAGCTGATATACTGTGTTGGAATATCCAATCAGTACAATAATTCTGAACAGCCGCCCCAGTGGAGTCGGCGGTCTTTATATCCCAGGCGTTTCCATTACCGGCGATTACCCTACCGTTAATCTCACCGTTAAATTGTTGGCATCTAATATTCGCGTGTTGTTCATTAGGTAGATCCCAATTGGCGGGTTGAGCTAAAATCTCAAGTACGCACCCGTCAAGTTGTCCGGCGTTAGCTGTTCCTATTAAAAACGGGTCGGGAAAAGTTAATAAAAGAATATCTCTATACCTGACGTAAGACATGTCAAAATCCAAGTAATGAGATAAATCACTCACACCGCCTACGTCGATAGGTCCCCGAATAGTTCCAGCACTGCCAGCAATGAGACCTGACCAACCGCGCCCTATAAATTGCGGATTTAACTTCAATGAAGCGGATACAGTACCGACAATGGAACCGGATATTACGGCCGACATTTGACTCTGTAAATCACCCACTTGAATACTTAAAGAATTTATAGCGTTCTGAGCTGAGTCTGCCCATCCGTCAAGGGAAGGGAATAGAGAATTTACAACATAATTTTGCTGTTCATAAGTCAACCTATGCAGCCAGTTCATTACGTTACGTTCAGGCCGTTTACGGAAAGGAATCCATCCGAAAAGTTTTTGAGTGGCCGAAGCTTCTACAACATTATTTTCCCCTGTTGTTGGGTCTATCTGATCTGTCCTCGCGAATTCCGGCAAGTCTGCGGGTGGGTCTGGAAAAATTAGTCCCATATTCTTATCTCCTATGAAAATTATTATTTGTAAATTAAGTTATTAACTCAACGAAACGTCCGCCTTCAAGTACATTACCTACACCCGTTTCACCGAACCCCAGCGTATTAGCCTCCGGAGGATAACCGCCTTCACCATCAAAAGCGAAATCCGGGTCGTCATCAATTGACCAAGTGAGGATAATCTTAACGCCTGAAGAAGCGATTAATTCAATCCTTTCCCGTAAATCTGAGGGGGGAGTGAAAACTGATTTAAAATTTATTAATAAAGTAGCGTTACCTATTTCTCTTAAGTGCATCTCCGTCGGATTCATTATAGCTTGGAAAGCTTCTATAATTGTTTCAGGTTCCCCGCTTGACTTATTGACGAAAATCCGTAATCGTATAGCTTCTCTATAATTATCGTCTGTTCTAAAATTACGCTCCTCACCTACAAGCTCCCCTATCATGTCAAGCTGGTCCCCTGTCTGTGTATCCAAATCTTTTAGAAGTTTTAAAGTACTGAGAACATCTTCTATATTCTGAGTTTCCTTTACAAATATAGCGGCAGCGGCTTTAAGCTGTTCCCTATCTGTAAACTGCTCTACTAATAGATTTAAAGCTCTTTCAACATGGTTAGGTATAGAATCGTCAGGTTGACCGACGAAATCAAAATAACCAAATGAGGCTATTAACCCCATCCGTAAAGGTATTGTTTGACCGTAAAGAGCTATATTATTTATATTCGGCATTAATACCCCTCGTTAAGGAATTACAACTCTTGAACGTTCTGTTTCAGTAGATCTGGTAATGGTCAAAATAGATGTGTTGTCCCTTTTGTAAAAGGTTAGGTCACCCACATTAGGCGTATCTTTACGGATACGGCCATCCATCATAGCCATAGATAATTGTAGAATCATATCCACGGTTATGCCATCTACTACACTTGACAGATTGAAATCGGATAAAGTACCGCTCGGTAATTTATCTATAATTTTTTGTAGCTCAGTGTCAATAGATTCAAAATTGGAACCGGCTACCGCTGGGGTAGAGCTGACATCCTCTGATCTGAAGGCTTTGGCTATTATCTGTTTATTAACTGTACTATCATTTAAGTCTCCAGTGCTTGTTCCTATAGCTGTTATGATATCTGCGTGTTGATCTTGTAGGGTGTCATGTTCGGTTGATAAATCTTGTTGATTTACTACAAGTGTAAAGTGTTCAGCGAATAAAGTGTCATGTTCCGCTGCGAGTTCTGCGAGTTCCGCCGCGTCAATATCTTTACCGACTCCCTGACCTCTCGCCACAATACCTGAATAAGCGCCGCCTGTAGCTTCGGCTTTAATAGCGTTCCCGTTGGGGGACAGTACTTGTATACCGTGACTGTCGGCGGATATACCGGGTGAAATTTTTAAAGCGATATTACCGGATACTATCCCAAGACCTACGCCGCCACTATCTATATTAGATACCTGCATACCCGGTTGAGCGGATCCTTTACCTTCACAGTTAAAGCCTATACCGAGTACTGTATTTTTAGCTTCGAAAGCCGCCTCACTTGACGTATTGCTGATAGCGGATAATTGTTCTAATTTAATCTTACCTACTCCATCCGCGCCGTAGTACGCGTTATAAGCGTTTAAAGTCATAACCTGAAAGTCATGGAATACATGTAAAGGGCTTGTCCCGTTAGGGGAAGTCCAATAACTTATACGTATCCTACCCAGTGTATTTAAGTCAGACGTTGACAGGATAAGAGCGTGCTCACCGTTCTCCCTATATACTGTCATGTTTGTTGTATTTCCGTACGCTCCGCCGTTTTTTGATATCCTAAACTGTTTTGAAGCTGTAACAGGCGTTAAACCGTCCGCTTCAACTATGGGACCTACTATGACCGTTGAGGCTGTACTTTGTGGTAAAGGTAACATAATTAATTTCCTTTTGTAAATTATGATTATTGATGTATAGTTCTCATTCTGAAATAATAATCCGGTATACCGCCAGTTACTGGCGTAGTGCCGGTAGCTCCTATAACTTCCCAGGATACGGTTGATGTATATACAGCCTCATCTTTTATAACTGAAATCTGAGTTTGCGAATCAAACCGATAGACAAATGAGAATTCTTGATAATCATTATTTGTTGAATTCGTAGTCTGCCAAGATTGTACATGTCCCCCGGAGGATAGGAAAGTGTCGGTTGTCAATACACTGGAAATAGCTATAGCAGTTATAGCCGCTGTGGCTGTTTCCCAACCTCTCTGCACTGATAGGTCAGGGTGTTCAATCACATACCCTTTATAGTTGATATCCCCCGCAGTATACCCGCTCAGCCTTACGGTTACGTTATCAAATAATCTGGCGCCTCGCATCATGTTAGAGTTTAAACCAGAAGCGCTGTATTTGGTTAGGTTTACTTTTAAGAACGATTCATTTTCAGTAACTGAGGTAATGATAACATCCTTATAAGTTTCCCCTATACTATCGCCCGCGAAACTTTGAACAGTAGCTCCTGATATAGATATTACTTGCCATTCCGCCCAGTTCGTTACGTTCGGGAAGTCTAAGTATATGAGTAACGTTGTTGCAGTCGTCAACATGTCGTTTACAAGTGATTCCTCCATTAACGTGTCCAGTGTTTGACCTCTCGCATAAGTGAGGCTATATGATTCCCCTAAATCAACTGAACTTATAATCGTGGAGTTGGCTGTTGTCGTCAGGTTATCCAACCCCCTTTGTACAGATA
>QMNH01000002.1 GCA_003647675.1 Candidatus Falkowiibacteriota bacterium
CCACGTGCCTGTCCAACATCATGTCCCCGAAAAAAAGCAAACGCATTGGCTTATCTTCAACTTCAGGTAATCTGGCAAAAAAATTATTTTCTTGATCATTATTTTTTTGATCATCTATTAAATTACATTCAATTAATCTTGCGGGAATTACATGTTGGAAATAGTCAAAAAAAGCCAATTTAATAAAAACTATCATCGCAACTATCGCGACGCATAATATTATTAATGATTTTTTAAATTCTTGTACCATGCGATTCAATAAAAAGAGGCCTAAACTGGTTATTTTAAGCCCCATATTCATTATACGTAATTCATTGTTCCTAATTCTTTTTTTCTAATCCCTTATCTTTATTTCATAATCTATCTGCTCGATCTTTCTTAAATTCCTTTTTGCCTGGTCGTACTTGGTGCGCAAATAGCCAGTCATGTCAAACTCAACCAACTCGGCCATAATATTATTAATAAGTTCCTTTATTTTTTTCACTTCCTTAACATTTCCATTTGCTACCTCGTTAACCGCTCGACGGACCAGCTCGCCCGTTAAATCACAAATTCCCCCCAGATAACTTTCATAGCTTATTTTCAAGCTTTTGAATACGTCAATTTTTTTACCACTTATAACTAAATACAAAGTTTTAGCCTCGACATATTCCTCAACTGCCGCCTTGTAAGCACCTTCTACTACCAGCCGGTTATAACCGAATTTCTTTTCGAGTTTAGTCATTAATTTTTCAATCTCCAGTAAGCTTCCCTCAGTTTTTTGTATATCGCCGCGATGCAGGGAAAAAATAACCCGCTTAGAGTCATGCAAAATAACATTGGACAGGCTAATTATCTGCCGACGCTCGCTATTATTCTCTTCATGCTCCTTTTTTAATTTTTGAATAAATTTTTTGTTAATCATTTTTGTATAATGCGAATCTACAAATTGTAAGCGAATCTACAAATTGCAAATCATGCAAATTTATGAATATTTTATTTTTTGAATAAAAAAATATTAACTGCTTCCAAATGCGTATGATTCATATTTGAAAAATTTGAATATATTTGTCTAGGCTTCACGCGTATCTCGCGAAGCGTAGAAGGATTTGAATTATTTTATTATTTTTCCTCAGACACCCTAAAGACCTCGTCCACGCTGGTGATGCCGTCAATCGCTTTCAGTAAGCCGTCCTGGGTCATGCTTATCATGCCGTGCTTTTCCCCGATTGCCCGCATATCATACTCGCTCGCTTTGCCGGAAAGCACAATTTTTTCAATTTCAGAATTCATGACCATTATCTCGTAAACACCAATCCGCCCCTTATAGCCAAGGCCTTGGCAGGCATCACACCCCTTGCCCGTGTAAAATTTTAAATTATTAAAATCAATTTTTGCCTTTTCCGATTCCGGTAATTTCTCTAATATACTTATTATTTTTTTCTCAATTTCTTTTTCCGGTTTTATCTCTTCTTTACAGTCTTTACATATGCGCCTCACTAAACGCTGACCAATCATAGCGTTTAGAGCCGGCGCCAACAGAAAAGGTTTGGCGCCCATTGATAAAAATCTGGGCACTGTGCCGGCCGCGTCGTTAGTATGTATCGTAGATAAAACCAAATGCCCGGTTAAAGCCGCTTGAATCGAAATTTTAGCGGTTTCCAAATCCCTAATCTCACCCACCATGATTACGTCCGGATCCTGGCGCACGATTGATTTTAATCCTTGGGCAAAAGTATATTTTTCGCTGGTTTGCGACTGGTTTATCCCTTTTAACTGGTATTCAATCGGATCCTCAATCGTAATTATTTTTGTTTCTTGTTTGTTTAATTCTTTTAATACAGCGTATAAAGTCGTAGTTTTTCCGCTCCCGGTCGGCCCGGTAGTGATAATCATTCCGTTTGGCCGTTCAACTTCCTTTCTTAGCTGCTCAAAAGCTTCGCCCCGAATACCCAAATCATTAAAACTTAAACCGACCGCGCTAGAACGCAAAAGCCGCATTACCACGCTTTCGCCGAAATTAGTCGGCAAAAAAGAAGCTCTTATGTCTATTCTCTCTTTAGACGTATTAATACTCATGCGGCCATCTTGGGGCTTGTCTGTTACGTTTATTTTTACGCCGGCTAATACTTTCATCCGTGATATTATTTTTTTCCACGATTCTTTGTCTATCGCGGCCGAATCATGCAAAACTCCGTCAATCCTAAATCTTACTTTTATGCTGTCTTCTTCGGCTTCAATATGTATGTCGGAAGAATTTGATTTCATTGAAGCGGCCATGATCATAGTTACTATATCGGTTACGTTCGCTTCATTAATGCTTGCCTGCAAATCATGGAAGCTGGAAAATTTATCGCTAAATCTATTTAAGTCCGCTTCTGTTACTTCCACGCCCCGGTTAAATTTTCTTATCTTGGGAATAATCCGGTAAAGCCTAAGGGCGTACTCCAAGCTATTTCTTGAAATTAAATAAAGCTCTCCGCTAACATGCATCTCTTTGGTTTTTTCTTCCAACAAATTTTGCACCTGTTCATTTTCGGGGTTAATCGCGCCGAAACGAATTTTTTTTCCGTCATACAAAAAACATACCACGCCCAATTCATTGGCTTTTTCCTCAGGAATCAAAACTAAAGCTTCCGGACTGATAGGAAAACCAAATAAATTTATATAAAGCCAGCCTTGACCGGACGCGATTCTTTCAGTTTCACGCTCCATTTCTTTTAATTTTATTTCCCGCTCTTTGACTTTAAGTTTAATCTCCTTGCTCTCATCGCCCGCGCCTTGTTTGCCCTGGGAAGATAAAATTAAATCTTCAATTGATTGAACTCCATTATCCATAATGATATAATTTAAAAATTGTTACATTGCCTCATTGTTTTTATTGCTCTGTTGGAACAATAAATAAACAATGCGGCAATGTAACAATAACTATACAATCTTAATCCTTTTTGCCAAACATTCTCGTTAGTTTACTTACCCCCCCCTTGCCTATCAGCTCAATAAACAGGCCGGTCCAGGAAAAAACCTGAAAAGCCGATAATATCGCGCCTGTTAATAAAATTACCAGTAAATAAAACACAATGGCTAATACTATTACTGCCCAAGTATAAAAATATAAATTGAATTTTATGAATAATATAATAATAAATAAAAATGGAATTGAAAAAATCAGCAGGAGCATAAGTAGCGCGATTGCGGCTAAAAAACTGATAAAAAATAAAATAAACGCCATTTCTATGCTAATAAGCCAATTTTTTAAAAAAAGCTGCCAGCCTAATTTTATTGACTCAAGCATCCGGCTGCCCCTAATAACAACATAAGCCACCGCGTATTTAATAATAAACGATAAAATTATAGCTAAGGGCACATAAATTAAAAAAGAAATAATAAAAACCAGGCTAGTGGCCGTAAAATTTCCGGTAGCAATACTGGAAATAATCGGCAAACTTAAAATAACGAATATCGCGAAAATCATTAATTTAAGAAAAATATTTAATCCTAGAACCGGCCAAAAATTCTTCATGCCAACCTCCAGTCCTTCTTTAAAGTTATGCTTTTTATCGGTTTTTATTCTAGCCGCGTTATTAACTAAAGCCGCCTGCGAACTAATGCTTAACCAAAGAATAAATACCCCAAGAGCGATAAAAACAATAAACAAGGAAAAAACCATAAACAAAGAAAACGGCTCGGTCCGCGCCAGCTGACCGATATTAACTAAGGTTTCCTTGCTTAAAAAACCGGTTTCTAAAATACGGCGAAAACCTGGAAATAATCCTTCGCTTAAACTGTCATACCTGTAAAATAAAACTTGAATTTCTCCACTACTGCCGACTAAGGCGGCAAAAAGGCCGAAAAACCATAAATACTTATTTCGCCAAACATTTTTAAAGGCCTGGCTTAAAATTGTTCGATATAAATACATATTTTTCCTCCTGATTAAAAATTAATTAATATTATGATATCTTCTATATTATAACATATTACTTTTTAAAAAACATAAAACCAGTTTGCCGAAAACAGACTGGTTTTTTTATTCAATGTTCAGTATTCATTATTCATCTTTCTCGGCCGCCGGCTTTATTCCGACTAATTTCTCAAATGCTTCTTTTTCAACTGTTTCCTTTTTTAAAAGTTCGCTTACAACCAATTCTAATTTATCTTTTTCATTATCTATTATATTATTCGCCATTTTAGATGCCCTTTCAATAAAATCAAAAATTTCCTTGTCAATCTGCTCTGCCATTTTTTCCGAATAATCCCTTTGCTCCGTAATTTCCCGGCCTAAAAATATTAAATCCTCTTTTTGCCCGAACGTACGGGGACCCAAGGCTTCAGACATGCCAAAATCGGTTATCAGGCGGCGAGCCAGACTGGTCGCTCCCCTTAAATCGGAAGTCGCGCCGGTAGTTACTTCGTTAAAAATTTTCTTTTCCGTTAAAAATCCAGCTAACAATACCGCAATTTCTTCTATATACTCGGTCTTAGTATGCATATGCCTGTCTTCTGTCGGTAGCTTAATCGTATAACCGCCAGCCCGGCCTCTGGCAATTATGGATATTTTGTGGACCGGATCAGTATGCGGCAAAAAATGAGCCACAATGGCATGTCCAGCTTCATGATAAGCCGTTATTTTTCTTTCATTTTTCGTAATAACCCGACTTTTTCTTTCCGGGCCAAGCATAACTTTTTCTATTGCCTCGATAAGATCTGCCATTTCAATAATCTTCTTATTCTGCCGGGCTGCGAGAATTGCCGCTTCGTTTAATAAATTAGCTAAATCAGCGCCGCTAAACCCCGGAGTTCGCTCGGCAATGCGCCTCAGACTGACGTCCTTTGCCAGCGGTTTTTTAAGTACATGAATTTTTAATATAGCTTCGCGGTCGGCGATATCGGGATTATCAAGTATTACTTGCCGATCAAAGCGCCCCGGCCGAAGCAAAGCTTGATCCAGTACATCCGGACGGTTTGTAGCCGCCATCACAATAACGTTTGCGTTGGGATCAAAACCGTCCATCTCTACCAATATCTGGTTTAATGTCTGCTCCCTCTCGTCGTGGGATCCGCCCAGGCCCGCTCCGCGCTTTCTGCCGACAGCGTCAATCTCGTCAATAAATACTATGCAAGGAGCGTTCTTTTTTGCTTTTTTAAATAAATCCCGGACTCGAGACGCGCCTACGCCGACAAACATCTCGACGAATTCTGATCCTGAAATATGAAAAAACGGCACTTTTGCTTCCCCGGCTACCGCCCGCGCCAATAATGTTTTACCGGTGCCTGGCGTGCCCAAGAGTAAAACTCCGCGCGGAATTTTTGCCCCTAATTCCAAAAACTTCTTGGAATGGCGCAAAAATTCAACCACTTCTTTTAATTCTTCTTTAGCTTCTTTGACTCCGGCCACATCTTTAAAAGTAATCCTGTCCTTGCTGTCTTTAGTGAATTCCTTGGCTTGGGATTGTCCGAACATCATTGCCCGGGAATTCGCGCCCTGAACGCTGCGCAGCATAAAATATATAAACACTCCAATCAGTAAAAAGGGCAACAAAAAAGGCAATATGGCCGCTAGCCAATAGTCCAAGCCCTCATTTTCCTTGACTTCAATATTAATTTTTATTATTTTTTCTTTTTCAATGCTATAATTTTTAAATAATTCGGATAAAGTTTCGCCTGTTTCTTTTTTAACTACTTCTTCGGAGCCGTCTTTTAAAATAATACTAAGTTCGGTGCCCTCTACTGCTATACTTTGAATCTCTTCATTCTCAATTTGGTTGATAAACTTTTCCATACCTACGCGCTCCGCATCCTTGTCTCCCACGCCAAAACTGCTGAACAAAACAGCTACCAAAAGAAATACTGCGAAAAATATTATAAAATTTTTTACTAAATTTTTCATTTTTTACACACTTAACTTTTTAATTATCTACGAATTTAAGTATAGTATAATTATATAATTATGGCAACTTTAAACTTAAAACCCGGCCTATATTGGCCGGGCTTTTATAATATTATTTAACATCTTTTTCTGTTTTCTTTTTTTCCGGCTTTTTACCTTCCTTTTTCTCACCACTTATTTTTTTACTCGTTTTTTTCTCTTTTTCTTCATTGTTTTCTTGCTTTCTTGTTTTCTTGTTTTCTTTTTTTTCTGTTTTTTTGCTTTCTGGCTTTTTTGTTTTCTTGCTTTTTGGCTCTTCTCCACCCTCTTTCTCCTTTACATCTTTATCCGGTTTTTCTTTTAAAATTTTATCTGAACAAGCCAGTCCTAAACGATGGTCTTTCGGCTCAATAGATACAATCTCAAAATTTTGAATTTCTCCCGCTTTAAATTTTTCATTAACTCTTTGTTTCGGAGCCAGACCCAATTGGCTAATATGGGCCAGTCCATGGATCTCATTGTCAAGTGAAACAAATAAGCCAAAAGGGTTTACTTTTAAAATTTTTCCTTTAACAATCTGGCTGACCTTATATTTTTTACCGACATTTTCCCAGGGATCTTCCATTAATTTTTTGGCGCTTAAAAATATCTTTGAATTATCCAGACTTATAACCTCGGCTTTAATCTTATCGCCAACTTTAAATAGATTATTTGGATTTTCAATACGCTGCCAGGCAAGTTCTGAAATATGGACAAGGCCTTCAAGGTTTTCACCGAAACTGATAAAAACGCCGAAATCGGTTACTGCCGTAATCGTGCCTTCCACAACCGTGCCAACTTTATATTTTGAAATAACGTCTTTTTGCTTTTCATTCCAGGCGTCTTTTTCGGAAAAAATTATTTTATCTTCTTTTTCTTCAATCGTTACTACTTTAGCCGTAAATTCCTGGCCGACAAAAGATCTTAATTTGTCTAATATTTTGCCTTTATCGCCCCCGCTAACTCTGGGATAATTTTCCGGGGCTAGCTGGGAAACCGGTAAAAATCCCGGAATCTGGCGGTATTTTACCAGCAAACCGCCTTTATTGGCGTCAATTATTTTAATTTTTATGTTGCTTTTCTTTTCCAATGACTCACGCAAACCAGACCAGGCTTTTTCCTGGCCAGCGAATTTAAACGACAACTCCAATTCGCCATTTTCATTTTCTTCCTCTATCACCGTAGCTTCAACTTCGTCCCCGGGCTTTAAATCTGAATATTCTTCATCTTCTTCATATAATTCCGGCCCCCTGACAACTCCGGTTAAAATACCGTGAATATCCAATTTTACCTCTGCCTTTGAAGCTGAAATCACCTTACCCCTTATAGTCTCACCAGTTAGCGGCGCTCTAAAACTGTACTCTTCAACTAATTTTTGAAAATCTTCGCTATTTATTTTTTTTGTGTCTTCATTTTTTGTGTCTGCCATATAATAATTTGTTTTTAAAAATAAAAAAACAGCTTTTAACCTCTCGTAAGAAGTCCTCTGACCACCTTTGCCTCGCCGTAGTTTTAACGTAGGCGGGCTTGCCTCAGAGAATAAATTATAGGTGGAATATTTAATTTTGTTTACTTATTACATTATACAGACTTTAAAAAAAAATGCAAGACTAATAAAAATAATCTATTTACTTTTTAAAATATTTATGATAAAAATAAATAAACTTTATTTACAAAAGGAGGTAGTCATGGAATTAACGCTTGAAAAATCTTTAAAAATTTTAGGAATAAACTTGTTAATTGTTGAGCAATGGGGTAAAAAAAAATTTATTCATCATTTCGCTCAAAGAGCGCAAGCAGCAATCCTTTGCTTAAAATGTTCAAAAAGTAATTCTGCTCATAAAGATTTAGGGGAGGGAATTGAATGTTCGGAAGATGCTTTTGGCAAAATTTTCCAGGCTATGAAAAAAGTTTGCAAACACTTTAATTGGATTTTTCCCTAATAAAATTTGTTAATATTTTTTCAGCCAAACAATATATTTTTCCCAAGGGGCATGCGCAATATGCTCCTTTTAAATTTTTATATAATCTAACCTTATTCTCATATACTCCTTTTACTACACAATTTAAAATGTTGCTGAATTTATTCAAAAAAACGAATTTTTTCTTTTATAAAAAATAACCCGTTTCAAATTTATTTTTTATTTTCTCCTCTCTCTTCATTTATTTCTTGTACTAAACAAAAAAATTAAATAAACTAATAACAAATTAAATAATTCATCAATTTTTTTACGGCTGACTTTTATATATTAATATACTTTTTCCAAACCTGATACAGCTCCCAAGTAGCGATCAAGTCCCATGAATTATATTCGGCAATCTCTTTGTATTTTTTCTCTTTAAATAATCTACTGACATCGTCCCCGGTTATACCTTCGGCTTTCGGCGACCTTATACCAAAAGCATTGCAATATAGGTGCAAATTCCCCCGTCTTCTTACCGCGCCATAAAAAGAAAACTGGTCTAACAAATCAATATGGCGGACAGTTCCGTATTGGCTGCGCAAATAGCGGTTTGACATTAAATTAAGAGTTGGCTTTATTTTATGAACCGCGCCACGGATAAGCAAAAAAGGGATGTCAAAAGACCGGCCGTTAAAAGTCACAAACGTTTTATATTTTAGCACGCCTTGCCAAAAAGCCTTGAGCATTTCCTTCTCAGTTTTGGGCTTGAAACAAAAACTGGCCTCGTTATATTCGGATATTTCTATATCTAGCGCCTGAAAATAAACCACTCCTTTATTTTTTTCAGTGTCAAAAACCCCTATAGCCGCGATTTCACCGGTAAGGGGCGAAAACCCAAAGCCTTCTTTTAAATCTTTCAACAATACATTAAACTTCTCTTTGTCATCACCGGCCTGACGGTTTATCCAGCGGGTTAAATTATGCCGGGTAACTTCGTCCAAGCTGTCAAAGTCCGCCCCAATAGTTTCAATGTCAATAATTAAAGCCATTTTTAAATTAAGATACAAGACACAAGAGCACAAGAGACAAACAAATTATAAAATACAAATTAAAAACAGTTTGTGTCTTTTAAATTTATAATTTGTTTGTATCTTGTTTCTTGTATCTTGCGCCCTATTTCTTTCTTTAAAAAAGAAGTAACAAATTGTTACTCCTTTTATATATTATTTCATGTATAATAGATTTAGCTTCCGCATCCCGCATCCGTATCACTGCCGGTAGTTCCGAATCCAAAACCCGGGGACGGCGCGGCGCTGGATAATTCGGTTCCGCATTGTTCCGGCGAATTATCAAAGCCGGCGCAAATTGTTTTTAACAAAGATGCTGAATCGCGCCCGGAAGATATTTTGGCGCCGTTAATAACTAAACCTGGAGAGCCGGTTATGCCGTACTTTTGGTTATCGGCCTGATCAACATTAAATTGGGGAAACTGGCCTGATTTCCAGCTTGACTTATCGTTATAAAGTTCGGTTACCTTAAATTCTTTATCGGTTGCCGCGACGCAAGAATTTAATTTTGAAGCATTAATACTTACTTTAGACAAACAATCTTCACCCTTGCCCTCTCCAAGAAAGCATGTTAAATAGGCCAATAATTTATCCGGTTCGTTTTGCTGGATGCAATACTGGTTAAGCTGTTCGTCCAATTCGGTCTTGCCGTGCATGGCGTAATCGCAAAATTTTAATTTAAAATCAATTTGGTCGCCCAAAGTTTCCAGTACCGGCAAAATGCCTTTTTCTATCTGTGTGCCATACGGACATTGGCTCATTATAAAAAGCTCCACGCTGGCTTTTTCCGCTTTGGGCACATCCGCTGTTGCCGGCTGCGCAGCTGGAGTATTTTCTTCTTCGACGGCCACCTCCTTTATTTCTTCAATATCCATTACTTGCGGAAAAAACTTTTTTCCGTCTTTTGTTAGGTATGAATTTATTTCCTCCTGGCCGTTGGGCATATTTATCACCATCTTATATAACGAGCCCTCGTCTACGGCTTCTTTTATAGATACTTCGCTACCCGGCTGCATAAGATTATTATTGATAAAATCAACCGTTATTGCCTTGGCTTCTTCTATGCCAATTTCTTTAACAGCTTCTTCTGTTAAAGCGCAGCCTGATACTATAAATAAAAGCAAAAGGCTTAAAATAAATACTTTTTTCATAAATTTAATTTTATTTAGCTTATTATTTATTAATAAAAATAGTAATTATTAGATTAGCAAATATATGGCTGACTGTCAAAAATAATTCCTGATGAAAATACCAGGAATTGTTTCGTTTTAAAGTATAATTTTTCAATTAAGATAAAACAGATTTTTCTTTTTTAAGCTCTATCCTTATATTCAAATAATAACTGACCGCTAAAGAAAAAAAATAAAATACACATAAAATAGAAAATTTACATAAAAAAGTGCCAGCCCTAAGTGTAATTGTTTCTAGCGCTGTGCTGCTGTCCGTATAATTAAAAAAAACAATATACGCAACGGCTAAAACCACGAAAATACAAAAAATTGAATAAATTATCTTTGTTTTAAAGTTCATTTTTTCCCTCTCTTTTTATTATTTTTTATTTTATATTTAAGCTACCGCCAAAACTTTATCACTATTTTTAATATTTGTAAATATTTATAAATCTGCTAAAATATAAATATGGACAACATAAAAAATAACAACACGAATAAAGACATAAATAAAGAAGGGGAAACAAGCGTATCCGAAAAAAATACGGCAAATATTAACCCAAATTCAAATTCTGTTAATAAAAACCAAGACACCCAAAAAGAAATAATTTCTCCTATAGAAGAAAAATTTAAGGGTAAAGATGAATCGCCCGCAGAGAACGAAAATAAAGAACCCGTTGAAAATAATGGCGAAAACCAGACGACAAGTGAAACCGTACTATCTGCCGAAAACGAAACCGAACTACCCGCGGTACCTGTTCTGAACGAAGTTGAAGAAAGCGAAGCCGAACTACCGCATCAGCCTGACCCGATCAGGCCGGATGATATAGCGGAAATCGAGCAAAAGCCGCCGGAAAAAATTATTACGGATGAAGATATAAAAAAAGCCAAGGAAATAGAACCGACTACGCCTGTTCTGGAAGCGCCGAAAGAAGAACGGTTGGACGCGCCGCCAAAGCTTGAACAGCTTGAGCCGCTTACGCCGGCAAAAAAGAAAAAGATCCTACCCGAAACCATGGACTCTTCCGAGGTAGTCGTCTGTCTTAAAGACCTGCGCGTCCGCCTTAAGGAGTTGCTTGTTAGGGCCAATAAAGCGCGTAAAACTCACTCTGAAAAAAACTTGGATATTATTATGGAGTATACCTGGCGTACGCAAAAAGTAACCAACAACGATGTGGAGCGGATAACCGGGGTAAAGCATAGCCAGGCTACCCGCTATTTAAAAAAATTGGTCAAACAAGGCAAGCTAATCCGCTTTGGCCGCTATAGATACACTTTTTACAAACCAATTAAAAAATAATTTTATTGAAATATAAAAAAGGCTCCACTTAAATAAGCAAAGCCTTTTTTATATTTCTCTGTTAACTGTTAATTGTTAAATGTTAAATGTTATCTCACACCCACGTCATCGAAGCCACTCTATCCGAAGCTTCTTTAAAGCGCATCAGCCTGACACCCTGGGTATCGCGGCCGGTCTGGTTAACCGACTTATAGGGCATCCTAATAACCTGCCCCTTTTCGGAAATAATAACTAAGTCCTTGCCGCTCATTATATCCGAGTTTACAACATAAGCATTGGTTATTTTTCCGGTTTTAGACGTAACTTTCGCGGTCTTAATCCCCGAACCTCCCCGTCCCTGTACTTTATATAAATTAATCGGAGTTCGCTTGCCAAACCCATGCCGCATAACCGTAAGCACCTGGTATTTCTTTAATTTTTCCTTATCGGTTTTAATAATGCCCATACCGACTACCACGTCATCTTTTCCTTTAAGCCTGACGCCCCTGACTCCGGCCGCGGTCCGGCCCATGTCCCTGACATCGGATTCTTTAAAACGTATTGCTTGGCCGTTGGCGGTAATTAGTTGTATGTGATCCGTGCCAAGCGTCGGTTTTGCCCAGCTTAACTTATCTTCCGGTTTTATTTTTATCGCCAATAGTCCGCTGCGGCGAACATTTTGAAACGCTTCAATCTTAACTTTTTTAACCAGGCCTTTTTCGGTAGCAAAAAACAAAAATTTTGCTTTTGATATTTTATCAAGCGGTAAAATCGAAGTAATTTGCTCTGATGGTGAAAGCTGAAGAAAATTTACTATGGCCTGGCCTTTAGCAGTCCGGGCCGCCTGGGGAATTTCGTATGCTTTAAGCTGGAAAACCCGGCCGCGCGTAGTAAAAAACAAAACGTCTGAATGCGTCATGGTTGTAAACATAAACTCAACCATATCTTCCTCTTTGGTTGATAAGCCAATCACTCCCTTGCCGCCCCGGTGCTGGGCCTTAAAAGTATCCGGATCTATCCGCTTAATATAGCCGTCCCGGGTCATAAATACTACCGATTCTTCGTTCGGCACTAAATCTTCTATTGAAAAATCTTTTACTCCATGCACCACTACCTTGGTTTTACGGTCATCACCGTATTTATCGTTTATGGCGTTTATTTCATCTTTTATAATTTGTTTAATTTTGGATTTGGATTTTAAAATCGCTTCCAATTCTTTAATAAGCGTTTTCTTTTCTTTTAATTCATCCTCTATTTTTATCCTTTCCAATCCGGCTAAAGTCTGAAGCCGCATCTCAAGTATGGCTATGGCCTGCCTTTCGGTTAGTTTAAACTTTTTTATTAAGCTTGTTTTCGCTATTTCCTTATCTTTTGAAGCTTTTATGGTTTTAATGACTTCGTCAATATTCTTTAACGCAACCATCAACCCTTCTAAAATATGGGCTCTTTCTTGGGCTTTATTTAAATCAAACTGGGTGCGCCGACGCACAACTTCCTGGCGATGCTTTATAAACTCTTCCAAGACCATCTTTAAAGTTAAAACCTTAGGCTGCAGTCCGTCTATTAAAGCCAACATATTTACATGGAATGTTTCCTGAAGCTGGGTATGTTTATATAAGCTGTTTAAAATCTTCTTCGGGTAAGCGTCCTTTTTAAGGTCAACCACGACGCGCACGCCATCTTTATCCGACTCATCGCGCAAATCTTTTATGCCGCCAAGTTTTTTACTTTTCACTAAAAAAGCGATTTTTTCAACCAAAGTGGCCTTGTTAACCTGATAAGGAATTTCGGTAATGATAATTTTATAACTCCCGGCTTTAGTTTCTTCTATTTCGGCCCGACCGCGAATTACAATTCCGCCCTTGCCCGTAGCGTAAGCCTGCAGGATATCTTTATTATTGTAAATTATCCCGCCGGTAGGAAAGTCCGGACCCTTAACAAACTGCATCAAGTCTTCGTTCGTTGCCTCCGGATTGTCGGTTAAATAATTTATTGCTTCTATTAATTCCCTTAAATTATGGGGCGGGATGTTCGTTGCCATGCCGACCGCGATCCCCATAGTGCCATTAATTAGTAAATTAGGCAATTTTGCCGGCATTACTTGCGGCTCTTTATGGGAACCGTCAAAATTCGGGGAAAAATTTACCGTATCTTTTTCTATATCAAACAATAATTCTTCGGCAATAGCCGACATTTTCGCTTCGGTATAGCGCATCGCCGCCGCACTGTCACCGTCCATTGAACCAAAATTTCCCTGGCCACGCACTAAGGGATAGCGCAAAGAAAATACCTGTGCCATCCTGACCATTGACTCATACACCGCGGCATCGCCGTGCGGATGGTACTTACCTAAAACTTCACCTACTACCGTGGCTGATTTCCTGAATTTTGCTCCTGCTCTGAGTCCGATGCTCCACATCGCGTAAAGTATGCGACGATGTACCGGCTTAAGCCCATCCCTTACGTCCGGCAAAGCCCGGGAAACAATTACGCTCATCGCGTAATCCAAATACGACTTACGCATTTCGTCGGATATCGGCAAAGGCTCAACTGTTCCATACTCGGTCTTTTGTCTTTCGGTAACGATAAGCATCTTGGGCGCGTCATCTTTTCCTTCTCCTTTATTTTCTTTGTTCGCGGCAGTCTCGTTTGATTTAAGGGACGCGGCTCTCTTACTGGACTGTTTTGTCTGTTCGTCTTTCTCTGGGGAACTTGCGGACTCTATCCGTGGGGCTTCTTTTTGTTTATCTTCCTCTTCAATTGCTTTAACGCGCGAAACAGCCGCTTTTTTAGTAGAATCTTTTTTTATCGGCTTTTTCACGGTTGCTTTTTTTACCTCCGGTTTTTTAGGTTTTAACTTTTTAACAACCGGCTTTTTCACATTTTTCTTTTTTGATATTTTTAATTTTTTTGCCATATCCTATTAGAGCTTTACTCTTTTAAATTATAATTATTGTTTTAGTAAATCAGCTGTTTACTTTTTACCAATTAATTTGTGTCTATTTTAAAAAAGATTAAAATTTACTGCTCTGCCTCCAGTTTTTTCTTTAATTCTTCTATTTCCTCTGCTGATACTTTCGTATTCATGACTGTGCCGGTAGCAATGTCTATTTCTAGAGTAGAAGTGGAAAACAAACTCGCTGGCTCCGCTTCATTACTGGTTGGCAATTCGCCTTGCTCACCGCCCGGCTCTTCGATATTTTTTATTTCTTCATAACTATCTTTAAAGTCACTAATTTTTTCTTCAAGTTCTCTGGTCATTTCCTGCCAGTCGGATATGCCGGACTCGCTGTCATTTTTTTCTTGCAATACTTTAAAAGTGTGTCTAATATTATAAATCCACAAAATCGCAACCAAAAGCATGAAAAAAATAACCCCGCTCCACATTATCATCTCTTTACTGCGCTCTATTTTTTCCTCTAAAATTCTGCCTTCCGGCCCGCTTGCCTCTATTTTTTGCGGAGCCGCTTTCTTGGTTATTTTGGCTGTTTTTCTGGTAATTTTCTGCTCCTCTCTCTTTCCTTTCCTTATTTTTCGCTTTTTTTGCCTCTTAACTATTTTCTTTCCGGTTAACTTTTTTACCTTAACCTTAAGACTGGTTTTGCTTGGCTTTTCAAAAATATTATTTCTTTTTTGTCCTCCTTCGGGCATAATATAGTATTATTCATAACAATAAAAATCACTCGAAATAGAGTGTTATTGTACTTAAATTGTAACAAATAATTCAAATAAAGTAAAGTGAATATCGCCTATAAAAATTATTGATATTTTCACTAAAATTTAGTAAAATGTTAGTATTAAACTAAGTTATTATTGGCCTAAAAAATTATTGATATTTTCACTAAAATTTAGTAAAATGTTAGTATTAAACTAAATTATTTTATGAAAAATCTAAAGAATAAACTTAAAAAACTCTATCCAAAAGACTTTGAAAAAACCTACGGGGAGCTGGTTAAAATTATCAATGATTTTAAAAAGAAAAATCCGGTTTTAGTTAAAAAACAGGGGCCAATTTTTACGCAAAAAGACGTAGTGCTAATTTGCTACGCCGACCATGTTCAGGAAAAGGGCGTGAAAAATTTGCAAACTATGCAAAAATTTTTGCACAAATATGCCAAAGGATTTATTAATAAAATCCATTTTCTGCCTTTTTATGACTGCTCCGATATTGACGATGGTTTTTCAGTCAAAGACTATTATAAGATAAAGACTTCTTATGGTGATTGGTCCAATATGAAAAAAATTAATAAGGATTTTTCTTTTATGTTTGATCTGGTCTGCAATCATGCGTCTATTCAAGGAAAAATAGCGCGAAAACAACTAGCCGGAGCCAAAAAATATCAAGATTATTTTCTTATTTTTGATAAAAAAATTAACACAAGCAATGTATTCAGGCCTCGCACCCACCCCTTACTTACACCTGTTAAAACCAGTGATGGCGCCAAATTTGCCTGGACTACTTTTTCGCATGATCAAATTGACTGGAATTTTAATAATCCGGCCGTACTGCTAGAAATGGTAAAAATTCTCTTATTTTATTTCTCTAGGGGAGCAAAGGCTATTCGCTTGGACGCGGTTGCGTACTGTTGGAAAAAATCGGGCACAGCTTGCTTTGATTTGCCCGAATGCCACATTTTAGTGCAAATTTTTCGGGAGGTATTTAGAAAAGTAGCTCCGCAGGCCTGGGCAATCGCAGAAACGGTTTTGCCGCATGAACGCAATATTAAATACCTAGGAGACGGACATAACGAATCCCACTTTGTTTATAACTTTGCTTTAGAAACTTTGCTTTTACATACTTTCCTGCAGGAAGACGCTACTGTTGCTACCAATTGGCTTAACAGCATTTCAAATAATTTTGGCAATGAAACCAACATTCTTAATTTATCAGTCTCTCATGATGGCGTGCATGTAATTCCAGCCAAAGGAATTTTAAGCAATGCGGAGTTAATGGCAGTTGCCAAAGATTCAAAAAGAAAAGGTGGAAAAGTGCTTTACCGCAGTGTACCGGGTGGAAAAGAGCCATATGAATTAAACATTACTTATCCAAGCGCTATTTGGGGAATTCGTAAATACCTGGCAAGCCAGGCTATCCAAATGGCCCTAAAAGGCGTCCCCCTTATTTACTTCAATAACTTAATCGGCGCGGAAAATTGGTCTGAGGGAGTAAAAAAACTCAGGCTTAGCCGGGCTATTAACCGCCAAAAATTCAATTATGACGAATTAATTACAACCTTGGAAAACCCGAATAGCCGACAGCATAAAATCTATTACGGCTATACTAAACTGCTAAAAGCAAGAATTAACGAACCCCTCTTTTCACCATTAACAAATCAAAAATTATTAAACTACAGTAAACATATATTGACGATTCATCGTTATAATAAAAATAAACATTTAATCGCCCTAACAAATGTATCGGGCAAGACTATTAAACTTAACCTTGGAAATCTAAAAACTGTTTTTAATAAAAAAGAATTAAAAAATATTATTAACGGAAATAAATATAAGCTTGATTCAAATATCTTGATCAAGCCTTACGAGGTACTTTGGCTAAAATAGGACGCGCGTAATATTGCTAAAAGCCTTAAAAAACGTTAAAATAAAAGAAAATAAATCTCAATTATAAAAACCCCATGAATAAAATAAAAAAAATTGCTATTTGCCATTATCGCGTCGGTGGCACTGACGGAGTGTCTTTAGAAATTGAAAAACGGAAACACATCCTGGAAGCGCACGGATGCGAAGTAAAGCTTATTGCCGGGCCGCGCAGCCGGGGCGCCGACTATACTATAAAAGAGCTGGAATGGGACAATGGCGTTATTCCAATTATAAAAGAAAATGGCTTCCTACATTTTAAAAGAAAAGATTTGGACGCGAATGAACTTAAAAAAAAGATGAATAAAGTATCTTATGCTATCCAGGACAGGCTGAATTTTATCCAGCTAAAAGAAAAATTTGATTACGTGCTTATTCATAACATTTTCTCTTTCGGGGGGCATATCGCCGCCTCCAAAGCTTTTACTAAATGGATAAAAAAATTCAAAATACCGACTCTGGCCACCCATCATGACTTCTATTGGGAAAGAAAAGAATTTCAAATGCCCCGCAACAGTTACTTAGCTAACTACATGGCTAAATATATGCCCCCAAAGACTAAATATATTGAGCATGTAGTAATAAATACTTTAGCACAGCGCGAACTTAAAAAAAGAAGCGATATTAATTCTGATGTAATGGGAGATGTCTTTGATTTTAACCAGCCGGATTGGGTAAAAGATAAATTCAATAAAAACTTTTTGGAACAATTTGATATTAAACCGCGGGATTTTATAGTCCTGCAGGCCACCCGGGTAATTCCCCGCAAGGCAATAGAATTATCTATTGATTTTGTAAAAAATCTTAATCAAAAAATCTACTGGCTAAGGAGAAAAAAATTATATAATGGTAAAAAACTAAACAAAAAATCAAAAGTAATTCTGCTGGTAGCCGGATACGCCGAAGATGAAAAAAGAGATTATTTATATAAATTAAAAACCAAAGCTTTTGACTGCCAAGTGCACGCGAAATTCATTTCTGATCATGTGCGATCAAGCCGGGCTTTTAAACAGGGCACAAAATACTTTTCTCTCTGGGACGCTTATGTCCATGCCGACTTGGTAACTTTTCCCAGTGTTTGGGAGGGATGGGGAAATCAATTTATAGAAACTATTTTTGCAAAAAAGCCGGTAGTTATTTATGAATATCCGGTTTATAAAACAGACATCAAAAAAGAGGGCTACAAAGTAATATCCCTAGGAAACGGTTCGCTTAAAAAAGATAATGATGAGCTTTATTCAATTTCCCCAAAAAGTATGAAAAAGGCGGTTAAACAAACCATTAGATGGATGACAAATAAAAAATTAAACAATACTTTGGATAAAAACTTTAAAATCGGAAAAAAATACCATGATTATAAAGTATTGGAAAAATATTTAATAAAAAAAATTAATTTATAAAAAAGGAAAATAAAAAAACCGATGCATTGATAAGCATCGGTTTTTATATAAAATAAATTTTAATTTTTCACTTTTAGTTTTTAGTTTTTACTTTATAACTTAAACACAACTAACTCCATATCTTCCTGTGGCAAATCTTTTTTGGTAATTTTTAACTTCTCTTCTTCGGTCGGCTTTAAACCTATCTCTTTAATGAATTTGTCCACTCCGTCAATATCAATTTTCAGGCCGGGCACCTTGTAATGCATTGGAATTACAATTCGGGGCTCGATTTGCGATACTATTTCCGCCGCTTTTTTAGCGTCAATCGTATATTTTCCGCCTACCGGAATAAGAAGAATATCCGTGCCGGCCAAAACGTCTAATTGCTTATTGTCTAAAATATGCCCAATGTCGCCCAGATGCGCTATAGAAATATCGTCAACTTCAATCCGGTAAATTATATTAAGACCTCTTTCTTTCCCACCCTTTTCGTCGTGGAATGATTCTATCCCCTGAATTGACACGCCCTTAGTATCGTATTCACCGGCGCTGGTTATTATAAAAGGTTTGCCGCGCAAAGCTTTAATATTATTATGATCATCATGGCCGTGGCTTACGGTCACGATATCAGCCTCAAAACTCGGCGGCTTTAAACCGATTTTTTTATCAAAGGGGTCGGTTACGACCGTTATCCCGTCCGGGCCGGTCTTGTTCTGAATTTTAAAGCATGAGTGTCCTATCCATGTTATAATCATATAGTTTTAATAAATAATTAATAGTTAAAAATTAATAATTAATAATTTCTCCCCTCAAATAACATTGGCTAATAATTTACCTGGCGAAATATTTTCCGTCATCTTCTTCCTCATCCTCCTCGTCATTGTCATCTTCCTCTTCACTCTCTTCTTTCTCATCCTCCTCGCTCTTGTCTTCGTTTTCTTCATTCTCCTCTTCACTCTCTTCTTCCTCGTCCTCTTCTCTTTCTTCTTCCTTGTCTTCGTTTTCTTCATTCTCCTCTTCACTCTCTTCGCCTGCCCTAAGTGAAGCCGAAGGGTCGTTTTCTTCATCCTCCCCGGTTTCAAATATACCTTCATCATCATCCTCATCGTTCTTTAAATATTCATCCGGCTCCTCAACTTCATCGCGCTTATGTAAAGGCGCCCCGCTAACAACGTCAGCTTCCAACGCGTTAAATTGTTCGCTGGTTATAAGAATTTCTCTGGGTTTTGAACCGTTGGCTGGCCCGACTATGCCCAACTCTTCCATCTGGTCCAATATGCTCGCGGCTCGCGCGTAGCCAATACGCAACTTTCTTTGCAACAGTGAAGCTGAAGCTTTGCCCATATTAATAACCGTTTCTTTTGCTTCATATAATAATTCATCCTCATCGCCGGTGGAACCGTTAAGGCCCACCCCGCCGATGCCTGACACTTTTTGTCTTTCGGTAATATTTTCCAGATAATTTGAACCGTTGCTCTTAGATTTTATGTATCTGACTATTTTTTTAATTTCATCATCGCTTAAATAGGCGCCTTGTAAACGGACTGGCTTTGACAGCTCCTGATTTTGAAAAAGCATATCGCCGCGCCCAAGCAATTTTTCCGCACCTAAGGTATCAAGGATGGTGCGGGAATC
>QMNH01000003.1 GCA_003647675.1 Candidatus Falkowiibacteriota bacterium
ATGGATACCGTAACCGAAGCTGAGGCCGCGATAACTATAGCCCGTGAAGGCGGAATAGGTTTTATCCATCGCAATATGGACATAGAACAAGAAGCGATTGAGGTAAAAAAGGTAAAAAAATCCGAAAGCGGGATGATTATTGATCCGATTACGATTAATCCTGATCAACTAGTGCGTGAGGTTATAGAGTTAATGAAAGAGAATAGTATTTCGGGAGTGCCGGTCATAAAAGAGGGTGGATTGGTTGGCATAGTAACAAACCGGGATTTAAGGTTTGAAACAAATTTGGGAAAAAAAGTATCGGATGTTATGACAAAAGACAACCTAGTAACGGTTTCAGAAGGCATATCTTTGGAAGAATCGAAATCATTGCTTCATAAACATCGAATCGAGAAGCTTTTAGTTGTTAACGGCGAAAAGTTAATCGGATTAATTACAATTAAGGATATTGAAAAAGTAAAAAAATATCCAAATGCCTGCAAAGATGAAAAGGGAAGACTGCGCGTCGGAGCCGCGGTTGGAGTGGGCCTGGATATGGAAGAAAGAACAGCCGCTTTACTTGAGGCGGGGGCTGACGCGATATGCATTGACACCTCACACGGACATTCTAAAAATGTAATTGAAGCCGTGAGATTATTAAAAGATAATTTTCCTAAAATTGAGTTAATCGCCGGTAATGTCGCTACAGCTGAAGGCACGGAGGCCCTAGTAAAGGCCGGTGTAGACGGAGTTAAAATCGGCATCGGTCCAGGCTCAATTTGTACAACCAGGATAGTTGCCGGTGTCGGTGTGCCGCAAATTACAGCTATTATGAATTGTAAGGCGGTATCTGTTAAAACCGGAGTGCCATTAATCGCGGATGGCGGCATAAAATTTTCTGGCGACATTACCAAGGCGATAGCGGCTGGTGCGCATGTGGTTATGATCGGCGGACTTTTTGCCGGTACCGAAGAAAGCCCGGGAGAGATGGTGATTTTCCAAGGCCGAACTTATAAAGCGTATCGCGGCATGGGATCTATAGAAGCCATGCATAAGGGGAGTAAGGATAGGTATTACCAAGGCGAAGACTTAAAAGGCAAACTTGTTCCAGAAGGAATTGTCGGCCGGGTACCGTATGCAGGGAAATTAGCGGATAATATTTATCAGCTGGTAGGTGGCTTAAAATCAGGCATGGGATATGTAGGCTGTCAAAATTTAACAGAACTGCGCGGGAAAGCCCGTTTTATAAAAATTAGTGCTGCCGGAATGA
Source organism: Candidatus Falkowiibacteriota bacterium (assembly GCA_003647675.1). Classification (GTDB taxonomy): domain Bacteria; phylum Patescibacteriota; class Patescibacteriia; order Patescibacteriales; family UBA12075; genus B7-G4. Next base: position 1,250 of record QMNH01000003.1, read on the forward strand.
GGGAAAGCCATGTTCATGACGTGATAATTACCAAGGAAGCGCCTAATTATAGGCGAGACTAGTTTCTTTATAGGGGATATGTGTATTTTTTCCATATCCTCTTTTTTTTAATTTAATAAAAAAGTAAAAATTATTAAAATGCTCATTACGCTAATATTAAATATAATTTAATTAATTAATATTTAAATTTGGCACTCTTGACAGTAGAGTGCTAATGATGATAAAATGAAATAAGTGTTAAAAAATAAATATGGACAAGAGAAAGGAAGTAATTTTAAATACAATTATTAAAGAACATATAAAAACTGGCGCGCCGGTCGGGTCAAGTGTTTTAGTTGAAAAATATAAATTAAATATTTCATCGGCTACTGTTAGAAATGAAATGGCCAGCCTGGAAGATGAAGAATATATTATTCAGCCGCATACTTCCGCAGGCAGGATTCCAACCGAGAAAGCTTATAATTTTTATTTAAATAGCATAAAAGGCAAACTGCCGGGCAAGATTGAGATTTCGGAAATAGAAAAATGTTTAGCAAATAGCGGGGAGTCTGGATTTAAGGAAACCGCCAAACTATTATCCCGGATAACCGGCAACGCGGTTTTTTGGGCTTTTCACCGCCATAATTTATTTTATACCGGGATATCAAATTTATTTCAGCAGCCGGAATTTTCCGAATTAGAAGTAATATATGATATATCCGCGATTATAGATAGGATTGACGAAATAATTAATAGTATTTTTGAGGACGTAAATGAAGGCGTGCATACAATGGTGGGTTCAGAAAATCCGTTTGGTGATTTTTGCGGCACCGTAATAGTAAAATATAAATTTGAAAATAAAGTCGGCCTCTTTGGCATGCTTGGCCCGATCAGGATGGATTATGAAAAAAATATTGCTTTAGCCCGGTTTATTAGCGGCAAGCTTAAATAGTTAGTTAGTAGGAATAAAATTATTAAAGATTATTATGAATTATGAATAAAGAGCAAAAGAAAAAATATCCCAAAGCAATTATCGGCGCTTTTATATTTAATGAAAAAAACGAGCTTTTATTGTTAAAGCAGGGTAATTGGAAAAATAAATATACTTGTCCCGGCGGCAAGGTTGAATTGGGAGAAACTTTGGAGGAGGCGCTTATAAGGGAAGTGAAAGAGGAAACGAATTTAGACATAGATGATATTAGGATGTTTGAAGTTGTTGACGGCCTGAATTTAGGAGATAAATACAGGCCGGGCGATGATCATTTTATTTTTATTGATTATATCGTGAAAGCAAAAGATCCTGAAAAATTGAAAATAAACAGAGAATCAGTCAAGGCGGTCTGGCTGGAACCGGGAGAGTGGTTAAAGAGAAAAAAAGATTTGCCGCATAAATATATTATTGAAGCGATTGAGAAAATTAAAAGAGAAGATGCTAGAAACTATGAGGATTTATATAAGCGCGCTTTAGCCGATTATCAGAATTTATTAAAAAGAACAACTGATGAAAAAAATAATTTTATGAAATATGCCAATGAACAATTGCTTTATGATATTATTCCGGTTTATGATAATTTAAAAATTTCTTTTGTCCATATTGATGAGTCGGCCAAAGATAACGGCTGGGCCGAGGGATTAAAATATGTAATAAAGCAATTTAAGGATGTACTTAGTAGTATCGGCATAGAAGAAATAAAAACCAAGGGAGAAAAATTTGATCCGCATATCATGGAAGCGATTGAAGGCAAGGGAAGAAAGGTTAAAAAAGAAGTAAAACCGGGCTACAAGCTGAACGGGAAATTGCTTGTACCGGCTAAGGTGATGCTTGAATAGCTTGTGTCAAGCTAAGTTAATACAATTTTACGCAGAGTTATCGATAATGATTTAATAACTTATAACTAATAACTAATAACATATTTAATATTAATTTAATCCGTATGTACGCTTTTTACGTTTTGGAAAAGCGTAAGCGGTTATAAAAAAATTATGTCACCATTAATTAGATGGACTCCATTTCTTGAGCCGTTTGAAGAAATGGATAAAATGTTAAATGAATTTCCGGCTATGCGGAGTAAGGCCGGTTTTACACCTGCGGTTGACATGTATGAAGACAAAGACAATGTAATCGTGGAAACTCAACTGGCCGGTATTGACCCGGAAAAAGTAAGTATCTCAATTGAAAACGATGTGCTTTGCATTAAAGGGCAAAGCGAGAAAAAGAGTGAAATAGAAGAAAAGAATTATTACCGTAAAGAAATAAGGCGCGGCAGCTTTTACCGAAGCGTACCTTTGCCGACCCATGTTTTGGGAGATAAGGCCGTGGCTACCGCGGATGACGGCGTGTTAAAAATTTCTATCCCCAAGGCTCTGGAAAGCAAACCTAAGACGATTGAAATTAAAACAAAAAAGAAAAAATAAGATTATCGGTTAAAGCGGTTAGACTAGTTTTTGCGCACTAACTAGCTAGTAATATAAGAATATTATGAATAATAAAATGAATGGAGTAAAATTTTCGGTAAAAAAGCCGGTAAAAAATATTTCTAAAAAAATAATTACCGAAAAGAAAATAAAAAAATCGGAAACGGCTCAAAAAATACCACCAGCAAAAATTAAAATGCCGAAAAAAACCAATAACAGAGTAATTTCAATTGTTGTTTCTATCGCGGTTACGGCCTTGATAGCGGGCGGGGGAGTTTACATGTGGCAAAAGAAAGCCAGTTTAAATATAATTGAACAAAAAGAAAAAGAAGCGCAAAATTTGAAATACGATTTGGAAGAGATATTAAACAAAACCAAAAGTAAATTAACCGGAGCGGAGAGTGATAATGATAATTTAAAGAAAATTAACGAGGAATTAAAAGCCAAGGCCGAGATTCTAAATATTGCGAAAAGAGAATTTTATAGCGAGGAATATGGTTTTAGCTTTTTTTATCCGGCAGCATTCGGAGAAGCAGTTTTGGAAATCGAAGAGGGCGTTTTGGGTAAAAAAATAATTGGAAAATTTTCGAATAATGAAAAATTAACTTTCGGCGCCATAACCGAAGATTATAAGGCCGCGACAAGTTCAAAATTAACCTTTCTGGATACTCAGGGTTTTAGAAAAAGATGGAATAGTTATTATTTTAAAGCACTAGGAAGTGATACGTATGAAATTAATCCGGTTAAAGTTATAGAGATTGGCGGACAAGAAGCGGTTTTGGTTGATAAAAATAGCTTTACAATAGAAGGTGAAGAAATAATTCCGGTTGATATGGGCGGGGATGTTGGCTTTATAATAAATTTGGAAAATGAAGAATTTACCGGCATCGGATTTTTAAATTCAGATTTTGGAGTATTGCCGCTGGAGGATTTTGAGTTGCTAATTAAAACTATTAAGACTAATTAACAATAATTATAAATAGATAAAAAGACAAAATGATTATCTTTTAATCTCTTTGTCTTTAATCTGTAAATTAAATTCATATGGGAAAAATATTAGGAATTGACTTGGGAACTACTAATTGCGCTATGGCGATCATAGAAGGCGGCAAGCCTAAAATACTGGAGAACGCGGAAGGAAATCGCACTACTCCTTCGGTAGTCGCGATTTCAAAAAACGGCGAGCGTTTAGTCGGACAAACCGCTAAAAGGCAAGCAGTAACTAACCCGGAAAATACCGTTTACGCGGTAAAGCGCTTAATCGGGCGTAAATTCAACGACGAAGAAATACAGCGCGATTTGAAAAATGTTCCATTTAAAATTGTTCAAGCCGGCGAGGGAGTAAAAGTTAAAATGAACGACAAGGAGTATGCGCCGCAGGAAATTTCAGCCATGATATTAACAAAATTAAAAACAGATGCCGAAGCAAAACTGGGGGAGAAAATTACGGAAGCTGTTATTACCGTACCGGCCTATTTTAACGATTCACAGCGCCAAGCCACTAAAGACGCGGGTAAAATTGCCGGACTGGAAGTAAAACGCATAATTAACGAGCCGACGGCTGCTGCTTTGGCTTATGGTTTTGATAAGAAAAAAAATGAAAAAATCGCGGTATATGATCTTGGCGGAGGCACGTTTGATATATCAATTTTAGAGGTAGACGTTGATGAGGTTGGCGGGGATATTAAAGTTTTATCTACCAACGGAGATACGCATTTGGGCGGTGAGGATTTTGACCAGATAATTATCGAGTGGATAATCAGTGAATTTAAAAAAGATCAGGGCATAGACCTATCAAATGATACTTTAGCGTTGCAGCGCATTAAGGAAGCGGCCGAAAAAGCCAAGGTAGAATTATCTGCTACTATGGATTTTGAGATTAATTTGCCGTTTATAACTACTGACGCCAGCGGTCCAAAGCATTTAGTAATGAAAATGAGCCGGGCAAAATTAGAAGAATTGGTCGGAGATTTAGTGGAAAAAACTTTAGGCCCGTGCCGTAGCGCCTTGAAAGATGCCGGCATTGAAACCGGCGCGATTAAAGAAATAATTATGGTCGGCGGCATGACTAGGATGCCGCTAGTCCTGAAAAAAGTAAAGGAATTTTTCGGGAAAGAACCGCACCTGGGGGTTAACCCCGATGAAGTAGTAGCGATTGGCGCTACGGTTCAGGCCGGGGTTCTTCAGGGAGACGTTAAAGATGTCCTGCTTCTTGATGTCACCCCCCTGACTCTTGGCATTGAAACCTTGGGAGGCGTAGCCACGCCCTTGATTGATCGCAATACTACGATTCCAACCAGTAAATCGCAGGTTTTTTCTACAGCGGCCGATAACCAGACCAGCGTTGAAATTCACGTTGTTCAGGGAGAAAGAGCCATGGCCGGAGATAATAAGACTTTGGGGCGGTTTATATTGGACGGCTTGCCGCCGGCGCCGCGCGGTGTGCCGCAAGTAGAGGTTTCTTTTGATCTTGACGCCAACGGTATATTAAACGTTAAGGCAGCGGATAAGGCATCGGGAAAAGAACAAAAAATTACTATTACTGCGTCTTCAGGATTATCCGAAGAGGAAATCGAAAAAATGAAAAAAGAAGCTGAGGCTCACGCCGATGATGACAAAAAGAAAAAAGAGCAGGCCGAAGTAAAAAATCAATCCGAAACTGTTGTTTTTACCACTGAAAAATTGTTAAAAGAATCCGGCGACAAGATGAAGCCGGAAGATAAAAAGCAACTTGAAGAAAAATTGGAGGCCTTGAAAAAAGTTAAAGACACTGATCAGTATGACGAAATAAAAAAGAAAATGGACGAAATGAATGAAGTAGCGCAAAAAATCGGTACTGCCATGTATCAAGAGCAAGCCCAAGCCGACAAACAGGCTAGCGAAGCGAAAGATGGAGAGAAAAAAGAAGAAGACAAAAAAGACGGAAAAGAAGGAAGCGTAGAAGGGGAGTTCGAAGAAGAAAAAAGTAACAAAAAAGATGATAATTCCTCAGTAAATTCAGAGGAAGAAAAAAAATAAAAATGTTCTTATAGACTACCTCTGAATTCTAAGGGGTAGTCAATTGAGAATATTAATATAAAATTAATGAAAGAAGCATATACTCCAAATATTGAAATTACGTTAATTGACAAGATGCACGTCGGCAAAATTTAATAATTAAAATAATAATTAATATCGTATGAAAAATCAAAATCCTCAACCGCAAAAAAAAGAAATTAAAATCGCCGATAACATTCCCGGCGGCGAATACGCCAACGCGATGCAGGTAAACCACAACAAAGACGAGATTCAAATGATGTTTTTAAACATCATGGGCGCCAGCGGGCGGGTAACCGGAAAAATAATGACCAATCCCGGGCATTTTAAAAGAATGATCGCGGCCATGCAGGATAATTTAAAAAAATACGAAAAGAATTTCGGGGAAGTAAAAGAATCACTTGGTCCGATTGAAAAAGAGATAGGGTTTAAAGGGTAGTATAATTCAAATCCTCAAATTTATTTAAATGTTTCAAATATTATATAATTTGAATATTTAAATATTTATTTGAGGCATTTGAATATTATTTGAAGATTCGAATTATTTTATGTCTAAAGATTATTACAATATTCTTGATATAGAAAAAAATGCTAGTCAGGAAGATGTTAAAAAAGCGTTCCGCAAAAAAGCCCACGAATGCCACCCGGATAAAAAGGGCGGCGATGAGGCAAAATTCAAGAAAGTAAATGAAGCTTATCAAGTATTAGGAAACGCGAAAAAACGGGCTCAATACGATCAATTTGGCTCGTCTTTTGAGCATGCCCAAGCCGGTGGCGGATTCCAGGGTTTTAACGGTTTTCGGGATGCTTCCGGGTTTGCCAATGGTTTTAACGTGGAATATGAAGATTTAGGAGATGTATTTAGCGGGCTTGGCGATATATTCGGTTTTGGGGGAGGAAAAAGAACAGCCAGAAAAAGAAGGGGAAGCGACATGCAGACGATTTTGACAATAGAATTTAGGGAAGCCGTGTTTGGCGCGGAAAAAAAAATAAATTTAAGAAAAAAAGTGAAATGCGATCATTGCCGGGGGAATTTAGCCGAACCGGGTACTAAAATCGAAACTTGCCAAGTATGCGGCGGCAGCGGCCGGGTAGGCAAAGTGCAGAGAACTATTCTGGGCAACATTCAGGTTCAGGCTGTTTGCGATAATTGCGCGGGCGAAGGAAAAGTCTACGCGAAAAAATGTACAAAATGCGCCGGCACCGGGGCGGTTATGGAAGCCGTCAGCCTTAAAATAAATATTCCGGCTGGAATAAATAATAACGAAACTATCCGGTTGAGCGGACAGGGAGAAGCCGGGGAAAAAGGCGCCGGAGACGGAGATTTGTACATTAAAATACAGGTTAAATCTGATTCTCGTTTTGAGCGGCAAGGTTATGACATAAAAACAAAAATTAAAATAAGCTTTACACAAGCCGTATTAGGCGATAAAATAAACATAGAAACTGTTGACGGTTTGGTAAAATTAAAAATTCCGACTGGCACTCAGTCAGGAACGGTTTTTAAATTACGCGGTAAAGGCGTAACTAAGCTGCAGGGGTCGGGCAAGGGCGATCATTACGTTGAGGTTATAATTAAGACCCCATCTTTCGTAACCAGGAAGCAAAAAGAACTGTTAAAAGAATTAAATTTATAAACATGATTAAAGAAATTGTTCAATTTCCCAACCATGAGAAATTATGGTTTGAGCAAAACAAAAAAGAATTAGAAGATATTATAAGGGAAGAATTTTTAAAATATAGCTTAAGAATAGAGGTTTTGGACGAGGAAGGTATTGCTCCGGGTTCAAGTAATTTTTTTAAAAAAATAATAGAACATGCCTTAGAAAAGGAAAATCAGCCAGTTTTTAATGTTGAAGAGTTATATAAAATAATAAAAATAGAATTAAAAAGCTTGTTTTATTCTATTAATAAAGAATTAAAAATTAAGCATGATTTAAAGGATGTGGATTCTCATAACACAGAAGATATAAAACCGATAAAAAATAAAGTAATAAAAGATAATCGAGGCGCGTTTATCGAAAGATCACTTCCTTCTAATGACCAATAATATTATGAAAAAAAGAATTATTTTATTTATTATTGCATTATTTTTAATAAGCTTGGGCTTTGGGCTTGGAAATTTATTTAGCCAAAAAGCAATAATTGCCGAAGATTTAAGATTAGACGATCAAGAAGCCACGATTCGAGCTATTAATAAAGTGATTCCGGCCGTGGTCAGTATTTTAGTCTATGATCAGGTAGAAATTTTAACTGTAAACATAGAAACCGGCCAAGAGACAAAGACTAAGGAAAAAAAACATAAAGGCAATGGAACCGGATTTATTATAAATTCTGATGGGCTAATTTTAACAAATCGGCATGTAGTTACGGCCGCCAGCACTGAATTCGGCGAATATAGGGTAATATTAAATTCCGGCAAGCGTTATTATGCCCAGCTGATTGATAAAGACCCGATTAAGGATTTGGCCATTTTAAAAATTTTTGATAAGGATTTGCCGTATGTTGAATTGGGCAATAGCGAAGAATTGCAAATCGGCAAAACAGTAATAGCTATCGGCAATACGCTAGGCCGCTACCAAAACAGCGTAACCAAGGGTATCGTAAGCGGTTTAGGCAGGAGCTTGCCTGTCGGCGGCACTCTGGAAGCGCTGGATAATGTAATACAAACCGATGCCGAAATAAGCGTGGGCAATTCAGGCGGCCCACTTATTGATCTGGAAGGCAAAGTAGTCGGCATAAACTCGGCTGTTGACCAGGAAGGATCTTCGATTGGGTTTGCTATTCCCATAAATGACGCCCATCCGGCTATAAAAAGCATTCTGGAGTCAGGCCGCATCATAAGGCCGAGAATGGGAGTGCGCTATATGATGCTTACCCCGGAAATTGCTTTTGATAATAAATTAAGCCGTGATAGCGGCGCCTGGATCACAAAAGGAAATTTCGGCGAAATCGCGGTTTATCCCGGTACTCCGGCTGAATTAGCCGGACTTTTGGAAGGCGATATAATTTTTGAAGTTAACGCTATAAAAATTACCGGCACCAACACTTTATTTTCCGTTGCCCAAAAATATAAGCCGGGCGATAAAATCGGTTTAAAAATCCAAAGAGGAGAAGAAGAAATAATAAAGATATTAACTTTAGAAGAGTTTAAGTAAGCCTTGTTAATATTAATAATTATCCACAAAAAAGGTACTTGCAAAAAATTCTTGAATTATTATAATAATAATGATAATATATAAAATATAAAATAGCACAATTGATTTTTTGCTGTTTTTTGTTTAAATTTTATACAAACTTATAAGCAATAACTGGTTTATTCAATTATGATAAAAATAAATAATTTAACAAAAAAATTTGGTTCAACTGTTGTTTTAAACGATATCAGCTTAAGTGTTAAGAGGGGAGAAATATTGGGTTTTTTAGGGCCGAATGGAGCCGGCAAAACAACAACCATGAAGATAATTACAAGTTTTTGGCGTCCCACAAAAGGCAGTGTTACCATTGACGGAATGGATGTTGTTAATGATTCCCTTAAAACCAGGGCGAAAATCGGATATTTACCCGAAACCGTTCCTCTGTATGATGATATGCGGGTTTATGAATATTTAAAATTTATTGCCCAAGTCAGGGGAATTGAAAAAAATGAAATTTCAAAAAGAGTCAAAGATATTGTTCGGGCTTGCGGCCTTAGTAAAGTTTTATTAAAGCCGATTGAAGAGTTATCAAAAGGTTTTCGGCAAAGAGTGGGATTAGCTCAGGCAATTGTACATGAACCGGATATATTAATCTTAGATGAGCCCACTACCGGACTAGACCCGAACCAAATTGTAGAGATTAGGGATTTAATAAAAAAAATCGGCAAAGAAAAAACGATTATTTTTTCAACCCATATTTTAAGCGAAGTCAGCGCTACCTGTGACCGGGCCGTAATAATAAATAACGGCAAGATTGTAGGCGAGGGCAGTCCGGACGAATTAATGCGCAAAGCTGGCGGAAAAGAAATAATATATGTTAAAATAAAAGGCCCGAAAGATGAAATAATGGATAAATTACGGGGAATGGACAACGTAATTAAAGCTGAAGTGAAAGACAAAGAATCAGACAATGTTTACGGATACGAAATAGCGCCCAAAGAAGGCGTAGATTTAAGGGAAAATTTATCAATGGCCGTAATGAGCCAAGGCTGGAGTATTTTGGAATTTAACAAAAAAAGCGTAAGCCTAGAGGACGTATTTAGGGAATTAACTAAATAGTTAGCGTGTAAAAACTAGCACGGATTAAAAATTAATATTTTCACATATTTTTAATAAAATTTTTTTCGCTGATATTACCATATCACTTCAAAAAATATTTATTAAAAATCTGCAAAAATCTTGAATTTTTAATTTCGCACTAATTTTTACACACTAACTAAATAGTCATTGTGTAATAACATTATGGATAAAAAATATTTTAAAACTCTATATATACTTTTTAAAAAAGAGTTAATGGGATATTTTAATTCTCCGATTGCTTATATATTTATAGGAGTTTTTTTGGTTGTCGGCAATTGGCTTTTTTTCAAAAATTTTTTTCTTATAGAGCAGGCCAGCCTGCGGGCTTATTTTGATCTTTTGCCTTGGATATTCTTATTTATATCGCCGGCAATTACAATGCGGCTTTGGGCAGAAGAAAAAAAATCAGGCACTATTGAATTTCTTTTAACTTTACCGGTAACTGATTGGCAAGTTGTGTTGGCGAAATTTTTGGGCAGTCTGGCTTTTATGTTTATAGCGCTGGTCCTTACAGTTACCCTGCCGATTAGTGTTGCTCTTTTAGGCAATATTGATTTAGGACCTGTAATTGGCGGATATTTAGGAGCTTTATTTTTAGGTGGCGCGTATTTAGCTCTTGGCCTGTTTATTTCCAGTATCACCAAAAATCAAATAATTGCTTTTATATTGGGACTGGTAGCTTGTTTTATAGCCTTTATAATCGGCGCTGATTTTGTTTTAATCGGCGCGCCGCAATTTATGGTGCCGGTGTTGAAATTCTTAGGTCTTGGCAGCCATTTTTATAACATCGCCAAGGGCGTAATTGATTCAAAAGACATAATTTATTATCTTTCGTTTATTTTTATATTTCTTTGGCTTAATGTCAGGATTATTGAATCCCGCGGCTGGAAATAGTAAATATGTATGAGTTTAAATAAAAAAACAAAAAAATTTAAAAAGATTGATACGGGAATTACAATTATATTGCTAATTGGGATTTTTATAGTCATTAATTTTTTTTCATATCAGATTTTTTATCGCTGGGATTTAACCCAGAATAAAATATACTCAATTTCCAAGGTCAGCAAGCGGACCGTGGGAGAGCTTGATGATATAGTTAATATTAAGGCTTATTTTTCAGATAACCTGCCTAGCCAAGTATTAAGCATAAAACAGGAGGTAGCCGATATTTTGGATGAATACGCCGCTTTTTCAAACGGAAAAATCAGGGTTGAATTTATTGACCCAAACGATGACGAAGACACGCAAAGAGAATTGTATATGATCGGCATACCCCAGCTTACATTCGAGGTATACGAAAAAGACAAAAGACAGTTGGTAAACGGCTATATGGGGATAGCTATTAGTTTTGAAGATAAGACCGAGGCAATCCCGGCTATCAAGAGCGATACCAGAGATTTGGAATACCAATTAACTACTGCCATTAAAAAGGTTATTACCGATGAAATTGCAACCATCGGCTTTTTAACTAGCCAGGGCACGGCCAGTTTGGAAAATGATATTAGTACGGCAAAAAGCAAGCTCCAGGAATTATACACAGTACGCGAGGTCGTACTTTCCGAAGAGCAAAGCAGTATACCCCCCGACATAGATACTTTAATAATTGTCGGGCCAAAAGAAGAATTTTCCGAAGATGAGCTAAGAGAAATCAATGCCTTTTTAGTCCGTGGCGGCGCTTTACTGGGATTAATAGACGGAGTAGATATCGGGGAAGGCTTAACGGCCAGTATTAATAAGTCGGGGATTAATAAACTTTTTTCCCAATACGGCCTAACAATGAATCGGGATTTAGTAGCGGATAATCGCAGCGGTATGGCGTCATTTACCCAAGGCTTCATGACTTTTTCAACGAATTATCCTTATTGGCCGAAGATAACCAGTGATGGATTTAACAAAGACAATAGCGCGGTCGCTAATTTAGAGAATGTAATCTTGCCCTGGGTTAGCAGTATTGACGTGGATAGTTCCAAAATAGCCGAGGAAGGCTATGTTAAATTGGCACATACTACGGATAAAGGCTGGAGCGTGGCCAATAATTTTAATATAAGCCCTAACGGCTCTATGTCTCCGGGCGCGAACCAAAAGCAGTATGTGCTGGCCGCTTATTTTAGCGGCATGCTGGAAGACGCGTATCCGGAAGAAGAAGCAGAAGAACAGTATCCGTTTTTTGGGCGTTTAGCGCTTGTCGGCGATAGTGATTTTATATACGAAGGTTTTATCGGCAATACTCCCGATAATCTTACTTTTTTTCTGAATTTAGTAGACATTTTAAGCTTTGACGAAGATTTAATCAGTATCCGCTCCAAAAGCGCTTCCAGTCGGCCGATAAAAGAAGGCCTTTCCGATTCTGCCAGAGCCGGCTATAGATATTTTAATGTATTCGGCGTGACAATAATTGTAATGCTATTCGGCATGATTCGGTATTACATGAGAAGAAGATCAAGGTTCGTTGATGAACTATAAATTGGAAATTTGTAATTAGAAATTTGTAATTTGGAGAAATATACCCGAATTATTTTTTGCCAAATTACCAATTACTAATTACTAATTACAAAAATTATGAAATTATTAAAATTTGGCGCGGTGTGGTGCAAGGAATGTTTGGTTATGAAGCCGATGTGGGCGGAAATCGAAGAGGAAATACCGGAATTGGCATCTGAATATTATGAGGCGGATGATAATCCGGAAATTTTAAAAAAATACAGTGTTTCCGACGTACCTGCTTTTATTTTTTTAGATAAGGAAGGAACAGAGATTTTACGCTTGCAAGGTTTGCAGTCAAAAGAAGAACTTGTTAAAATAGTAAAAGAAAATTTAGATAAATAAGCACGAAATATTAATATAAAATTAATAATAGTAAACTTATGAACAAGAAGAATTTGATATTAGGAGGGATTTTAATTTTATTGGCCGCTTCAGCTTATTTATATCAAGGACCAATACGGAAGTGGCAATCCAGTTTGGATAAGCCGGATAATTTTCTTGCCGGTTTAAACATTGATGAAATTAATAGGATAGAATTAGAAAATAATAAAGAGACGACTGTGTTGGAGAAAATTGATGAAAAATGGAAAATAGGAGGTACAAAAAGTTTTTTTGCCGAAGACAGCGCGATGGAAAATATGTTTACCGTCCTAAAGGACGGTGTGAGCGCTTCAGTGGAGTTGGTTAGCGAGAACAATGATAAAAAAGAAGAATTTCAAACCAATGAAAGCGGTGTTAATGTAAAATTTTTTCAAAGCGATAACCAATTAATTAATTTTATTGTCGGCAAAACCGGTAATGATTTTTCCAGTACATATATTTCTTTGCCGGAATCGGAAAAAACTTATCTTCTTAAATTAAATTTAAATTCAGTTTTATCCCGCGCCAGCTGGTATGACATGGCCATATTTTCCTCCGCAAAAGAAAATATAAATAAAATCAGGTTCCAATATCCGACCCGGGAATTTACGATCGAAAAAAAAGACGATGCTTGGTCCGGCGTTTTGCCTTATGTTTTTAGCGTTAGCGAAGAAAAAATAGAAGAGATCCTAGATATTATGTCCAGCCTATCAGCGGTCGAAATCCCCGAACAAGTTTTTGGGCAGACAGGTCTGGAGAAAAATTTAATTATTATCCAGGCAACCGGTGAGGGAGTTGATAATATTTTAATGGTTGGAGAAGCTAATGATAATGATTATTATTACGTGAAAAAAGGAGATAGTGATAATATATATTTAATAACCGAGGAACAAAGAGATAAATTAGACAGGCAGATAAGAGATTTAAAGTAAAATTATATAAAACTCCGAATCTAGCGTTTCGGAGTTTTTTTTATTAATTAATTATGTTATAATAAGAGGGATAAGAATAAAATGATATTAAGGTTTTACAAAAAAAATTTTTAAAATTTATGAAATACGAATTTATAACATTAGGAGGTGCAACCGAGGATATCACTTTTTATACCAAGGAAGGGGAGATTATCCATAATAAAAAAGATATATTAAAACAAAGATTAATTGCTTTTGAATATGGGGCAAAGTTAAGGATTGACCGTTCATATTCAACTTACGGGGGCGGGGCGGCTAACGCGGCCGTATGCCTTTCTAAACTAGGACTTAGGGTAGCGGCCATGGTAGCGATAGGAAAGGACAGTCGGGGTGAAAGTATTATCGGTAATTTTAAAAACCAGGGAATAAATATTAACTTAGTCCAGGTTAAGCCAGACACAGAATCCGGTTTTTCTTTGTTGCTAGTCGGGCAGAGCAATGAACATGTTGTTTTTTCTAATCGGGCGGCGAATAAAAAATTATCAGTCGGTCCCAAAGAACTTAAGGATTTAAATAAAGCCAAATGGATTTACATGACATCCCTTTCGGGCAAATGGCGCGATTTATTAAAAAATGTATTTAAAACCAGCGCGAAAATAGCTTGGAATCCGGGGCATATACAGCTGCACGCGGGATTTAAGATTATCGGAAAATATTTAAAAAAAACAACCGTATTATCCGTTAATAAAGATGAAGCTATTGAGTTGGTTATAACAAATCCAATATACAGAAATAAAAATAATCGATTTTTAAATAACAATAAAAATTTGTTGTCCGTGTTAAGAGGGTACGGGCCCCGAATAGTAGTGATAACAAACGGAAGGTTTGGCGCCGATGCCTATGATGGTAAAAAATATTACCATCAAAATATAATAAAAGAAAGAAAGCGCCTTGATACAACCGGAGTCGGCGACGCCTTTGGGTCTACTTTTATAGCCGGATTGGAATTATTTAAAGGAGATATCCAAAAATCTTTAAAATTAAGCTCGAAAAATACTGCTTCGGTAATAAGTAAACAGGGAGCGCAAAATGGCTTGCTTACGCGCAAAGGCGTAATGCAGGTTTTTAAGAAATAGAATGTTTAAATATAATTTTTTTTAATAATTAATTATTTAATATGCCCAAAAAACAAGAAAGAGATTTAACGGACGTATTGTTAAGCTCTCAAAAAAAATACAAGCCAAGTAAAAAAATCATTAAAGAAGCTAACGTTAAGGATTATGAAAAAACTTTAAAACAAGCTGCTAAAGATCCGGTTAAATTTTGGGAAGAAGCTGCTTCGGAATTGTCATGGTTTAAGCCATGGGAAAAAGTTTTTGATGACTCAAAAAAACCTTTTTTTAAGTGGTTCACGGGTGGAAAATGCAATCTGGCCTATAATGCCTTGGACAGGCATATTGAAACTAAAACCAAAAAAAGAACTGCGATTTTATGGGAAGATGAAATCGGCAGAACCCGAAAATATACTTACCAGCAGCTTTATTGGGAAGTTAATAAGCTGGTGAATGCCTTAAGGGGAATTGGCGTAAAAAAGGGCGACCGGGTAGCGATTTATATGCCTAATATCCCGGAGATTGCCACGGCCATGCTTGCTTGCGCGAAAATTGGAGCGATGCACTCGGTTGTATACGCCGGTTTTTCATCTAAAGCATTGGCTGATAGAATTAACGATGCCCGCGCTAAAGTTTTATTTACGGCTGACGGCAGTTTTCGTCGGGGCAAAATTGTCGATCTTAAGTCAATTACAGACGACGCTATTAAAGAAACAAAATCAATTAAAAAGGTAATTGTAGTAAAAAATAATAATGCTAAAATAAAGTTTAACAAGCGATTAGACGTCTGGTACCATGATTTTATAAAGGGACAGCCGGTTGAGGCTAAATGCGCTAAAATGGACGCCGAGGATCCGGCTTTTGTTTTATATACATCAGGCACTACATCCAAGCCGAAAGGAGTCGTGCATGTCCACGGCGGATATCCGGTCGGAGTACTGCGAACAATAAAATGGGTATTTGATTTGCGCGGAGACGAGGTATTCTGGTGCACTGCCGACCCGGGCTGGATTACCGGCCATTCGTATATAATTTACGGTCCGTTGCTTGCCGGTATTACTACTTTGATGTACGAAGGCGTTCCCGACATACCGAAGCCTGATCGGATATGGAAAGTAGTTGAAAAATATAAGGTCAATGTTTTATATACCGCCCCAACTTTAATAAGAGCAATGATGAGGTACGGAGCAGAATGGCCGGCAAAGCATAAAATGGCCAGCCTAAGAATTCTCGGTTCAGTCGGAGAGCCGATAAATCCTGAAGCCTGGAAATGGTACTACAGGTATGTAGGTAAAAACCGCTGTCCAATAATGGATACGTGGTGGCAGACCGAAACTGGCATGAACATGATTACTCCTTTGCCCGCGGCTTCTCTTAAAGCTGGCAGCGCCTGCAAGCCGTTTCCGGGTATTATCGCTGACGTGGTGGATAAAAAAGGCAAACAGGTGCCGGTAGGCAAGGGCGGGTATTTAGTAATAAGAAACCAGTGGCCTAGCATGATCCGTACAATATTTAATAATCCTAAAAGATATATTAAAACTTATTGGGGCCAAATTAAAGGCGTATATTTTGCCGGCGATGTTGCCTTTAAAGATAAGGACGGATATTTTTGGATACAGGGTCGGACTGACGATGTTTTAAAAATAGCCGGTCACAGAATTGGAACCGCGGAAGTGGAAAGCGCTTTTGTATCGCACAAAGCAGTGGTCGAAGCGGCTGTTATCGGTGTTCCCGATGAAGTTAAAGGGGAAGTAATTAAGACTTTTGTGATATTAAAAGAAGGTTTTAAACCGACCGATGATCTAAAAATTGAATTGAAAAAGCATGTTAGAAAAACCTTAGGCCCGGTAGCGGTAATTAAAGATATTGCGTTTTTGGATAAATTACCTAAAACCAGAAGCGGAAAAATTATGAGACGAGTTTTGAAAGCAAAAGAATTGGGACAGGAGCTGGGAGATACTTCAGCGATGGTAAATTAAAATATTTTAATTTACATAGATTTATCCAAATTCATAGCTTGTTTTTTTAGTCATACTTCCTATTAGCGACGTTATGATGCTTCCCGTAGCATTGTGTTAATACACATATGAATACGAAGTGTTTTTTTGGCATAAATCCCAAATAACAAATAAGCACCAAATTCCAAATATCAAATCCAAAACTTTAATAAATCAATGTCGGTTATTTAGTTTCCGCGCGCTGTAACTAAATATAATGTTTGAAATTTTGAATTTGTTATTTGGAATTTATTTGTTATTTGGTGCTTGTGATTTGTAATTTTACAAATTTAAAAGTTATTTTCTTTTTTTAATTAAAATTAGTAATTTTACATACGGCTGTATGATTAAAAAATTATTTTCAGGGCAAATTAATTCAATAACAATAGCAGCGCTTTTAGTAGCGCTGTCTTCTTTGGTTAGCCGTTTTCTGGGAATTTTTCGCGATCGGATTTTAGCCGGAGAATTCGGAGCCGGCGATACTCTTGATATTTATTACGCTGCTTTTCGCATCCCTGATTTATTGTTTAATTTGTTGGTACTGGGAGCTTTGTCGGCAGGTTTTATTCCGGTATTTACTGCACTGCTAAAAAAATCCCAGCCATTGGCTCCTTTTTTAAATAAAAAAGGAAAAAACCAAAAAGAAGCTTGGGAGTTTGCCAGTAATGTTCTTAATATTTTAGGGTTATCTTTAATTGTCGTATCAGGCTTTTGCATAATATTTGCTCCCGAACTTATGAAATTAATTACTCCTGGATTTTCTTTTGAAAAAAGAGTTCTCGCCGCTAATTTAACCAGAATAATGTTTCTTTCACCGATTTTTTTAGGTATTTCCAGCGTGTTGGGCGGAGTACTGCAATCGTTTAAAAGATTTTTTGTTTATTCGTTGGCTCCGATCATGTATAATATCGGCATTGTAACCGGGGCTTTATATTTTGTGCCTGTATGGGGAGTATATGGTTTAGCCTGGGGAGTAGTTTTCGGCGCTTTTCTTCATATGTTAGTGCAGGCGCCGGCCGTTTTTCAGCTAGGCTTTAAATATAGGCTGAAGATTAATCTTAAAAGCGAAGAAATTAAGAAAATTGCCGTCATGATGGTGCCGCGGGCAATGAGTTTGGGGATTTCCCAGATTAATCTTTTGGTAATTACGATAATTGCATCAACTTTAGCGGGCGGATCTTTGGCAATATTTAATTTTGCCAATAATTTGCAATCTTTTCCGGTTGGCATTTTCGGGATATCATTTGCCGTAGCCGCTTTTCCTACTTTGTCGGCGATTGCTTTTAATAAAAAGAAATTAATTGATAATTTTTCTAAAATATTCAGGCAGATATTATTTTTTATTGTTCCGGCAACTGTATTGCTGCTAACCCTGCGCGCGCAAATTACCAGGGTAATTTTAGGGACAGGACATTTTGATTGGGAAGACACGATTCTTACGATTAATACTCTTGGATTTTTTGCTATTTCGCTTTTTGCCCAAGCCAGCCTGCCTCTCTTGGTGAGGATGTTTTACGCCCGGCATAACGCCAAGACTCCTTTTTTAATCGGTATTGCCAGCGCTGTGCTTAATGTATTTTTGTCAATTTATTTTGTCCGCGATTTAGGCGTGGCCGGACTGGCTTTAGCTTTTTCAATCGCGAATATTTTTAATTTTATTTTGCTTTGGCTGGCTTTGCGTTTTGAAATAGGCAGCCTGGATGAAACCAATATTTTAATTTCTTCCATTAAATTCACGGCCGCGGCCATGGCCTGCGGCATAGCTGTGCAGGGCGCTAAACTTTTAGTTTGGCCCTA
>QMNH01000004.1 GCA_003647675.1 Candidatus Falkowiibacteriota bacterium
AATAGTTGGCGGTATCGGGATTATGAATATTATGCTAATTAGCGTTACCGAACGAACAAGAGAGATCGGCCTAAGAAAAGCGGTCGGCGCTAATAACTCTAATATTTTAAACCAATTTTTACTTGAAGCTATTACCGTTACTATGCTCGGCGGTACAATTGGGGTTATTGGCGGCGCGGCCCTTTCATTTTTAGTTGCAGAGGGAGCTCAATATCTAGGTTATGACTGGGCTTTCAGGGTATCATTATTTTCAATTTTTTTAGCAATCAGCGTCTCAACAATTGTAGGGGTGGTTTTTGGAATTTATCCGGCTAGAAAGGCCAGCAAACTAGAACCAACCGAAGCGCTTAGATACGAATAGGCATAATTCAAATCCTCAAATATATTCAAATGATTCAAATAGTCTTAAATCCAAATATTTGTAAAAATAATAAATTTGAAGCATTTGAATATATTTGAGGATTTGAATTATTAATTGTATGACTATATTTTCAACAATCAATATATCCCTGCGGGCAATGCGGACCAATAAAGTTAGGACCGGACTGACTGTTTTAGGTATGGTTATCGGTATTGCCAGCGTAATTATCGTCTATTCGGCCGGCGAGGGGATTAATAGCTTGATAGTCGGGGAAATTGAGTCGTTTGGCGGGACTGACTTATTTGAGACCGAAATAAAAGTACCAAGCTTGAGGTCAGGAAGCGCTAGTGAAACGCAGAGTGCCGCCGCTCTGGTTCAGGGTGTAATGCCGACAACTTTAAACCTTGAGGATTATGAGGATATTTTAAAATTATCTAATGTAAAAAACGGGTATGCCGGGATTATGGATCAGGAAATAGTAAGTTATGAGAATGAAGCTAAGCGAGTTATGGTTTTGGGCCAGACCAGTTCATATATAGAGGTTGACAAAAGCGAAATTGATTATGGGAATTTCTGGACTGAGGCTGAAGATAAATCGTTGAGTCAAGTAGCGGTATTAGGGGTAGATATAAAAGAAGATTTATTCGGTGACTTGGACCCAATTGGGAAATATATTAAAATTAGAAAGTCAAAATTTCGTGTTATTGGCGTACTTAAAAAGAGGGGAGCTATGATGACGTTTGATTTCGACAATATAGTTTATTTGCCGGTTAGAACCTTGCAGAAAAGAGTTATGGGCATAAGCCATGTGCAATATATGATGCATCAGGTAATAGACGAGAAATTAATTGATGATACAGCCGAAGAAGCCCGCTATATTCTACGTGAAAATCACGACTTAGAGCATCCGGAAGGTCCAAGCAAAGGTGTGTTTGATACGGGTAAAGATGATTTTCGTGTCGCTACAATGATTGAGACGATGGAGATTATGGAAACGGTGACCGGAGCCATTACTTTACTGCTACTGGCTATTGTTGCTATATCGTTAATTGTCGGCGGGGTAGGAATTCTTAATATAATGTATGTAGTAGTAACCGAAAGGACTGGTGAAATCGGTTTACGTAAAGCAGTCGGAGCTAAGTACAAGGATATAATGGGACAGTTTCTAATTGAATCTGTTCTAATTACTATTATCGGCGGAGTTGTGGGAATTATTATAGGCGTTGGGATTTCTTTTTTGATTTCATTCGGAGCAAGCTCAGCTGGACTTAATTGGAAGTTTGTTGTGCCGACTGAATCATTTGTAGTGGCGCTTGGTTTTTCGAGTTTTTTTGGAATAGCTTTTGGTTTATATCCGGCCCGTAAAGCGGCCAGATTAAATCCGATAGAGGCCCTAAGGAAAGAATAATTATCATTAAATTATAATTTTTAAATTATAAATCGCGAATCAAGTTTTACAAGACAGGCTGGCCTGTTTTTTTATATTTTTTTTACTTGTAATTAAAGAAATAAATTGTTATAATTTAATAGTATTTTTTATTTATTAAACGTTTAGAGATGTTTAATTTATCAAAGTCAAAACATGTAAATTTTTTGAAAATATACAAAAAAGTCAAGGGAGTATACAAAAAAATACCCGTTGTTAAAGAAAGAAAAAAACGAAATTTTGTTTTTAAATTAATTAAATATTTTAATTTTGCCGTATTATTTGTTTTTTTAGCTTTTTTAATTTTTATTGGGGTTAATTTAGTTAATTTGAAATTAATTTATCAAAACGCTAATACCGGCAAGGATAATCTAGAGTACGCGGTCGCGCTGGTCAACAATAAAGAATTTGACAGATGTTTGGAATTTGCCAAGCTCGCTGAAAATAATTTTAAAAACGCCAGTTTAAATATAGAAAAAATTCAAAATGATTTTTTTATAAAGAAAATAAATTTTATAGAAGTTCAGATAAATGATTTTTTGTATTTAAGTTTTATCGGAGAGGTGTTAAGCCGGTCCGTGTATCAGGGCGCTGAATTAGGCATGGTGTTTAACAATATTTTTGGAGAAAATGGAACATTTACCGCCCTGCCAACCGAAAAAAAAGAAGAAATATTGGAATTTATATATAAAAGCGGACCGGAAATTAACGGCATAAAGGCCAATATTGATTTGGCCATAATTAATTTAAATCAGATCAGCAATTCAATATTAACTTTGCCTTTAAAAAGTAAAATAAATAATATTAAAATTAATTTACTTCAAGCGCAAAATCTGCTTTCTAAGGCAGTACCGATGTCTGAGCTTATTCCCGGCCTAATGGGTTATCCGGAAAAATCATCATTTCTAATTCTTCTGCAAAACAGTGATGAATTAAGGCCAACAGGCGGATTTTTAGGGACTTATGGAATCCTGGAAGCAGAAAGCGGGGAAATATTAAGGTATGATACTCATGATATTTACCATATGGATATGCCGGTAAAGGATAGAATAGATGTTAAGCCCCCGGCGGCTTTAAAAGAATATTTAGGGGTAGAAAAATGGTATATGCGGGACGCTAATTGGTCGCCACACTGGCCAATCGCGGCTGATAAAATTGAATGGTTTTATAATGAGGAAAATAAACTGCTACCTCCTAAAGACCGGATAAATGATTTTGACGGTAACTTTGACGGTGTCATCGGCATAACGCCGAAATTCGTTACAGACTTGCTTGCTATTACCGGGCCGGTTTATATTGAGAACGAAGAATATAACAGCAATAATTTTACCGACTTGCTTGAATATAGGGTTGAGAAAGGTTACTTCGAATTAGGCGTGCCCTCATGGCACAGAAAAGAAGTGATCGGTGATATAGTTGAAGAGCTTAAACTGCTTTTATTAAATAAAGGGTTTGCGGATTTAAAGGAAGTAGTAAATGTTATTGGTGTTAGTTTGGACCAAAAGGATATTATTGCTTATTTTCATGATGACGGAATGCAATCTGTTGTAAAACAGCAGGGCTGGGGCGGATATCTAAAGGAAACCTCCGGTGATTATTTAATGGTTATTGACGCGAACATGGCAGCCTTAAAAACAGACGCGGTGGTTAATAGGAGTATTAATTATAAAGTTGATCAGGATATAAACGGGCTATTTGCCGATTTACGCGTTAGTTATGCCAATAACGGGCAATTTGACTGGCGGACAACAAGATACAGGACTTATACGCGGGTTTACGTACCCCTGAATAGCCGTTTAGTTGAAGCATCAGGCTACAGTGAAGGGAAAGTCGAGACGCATAATGAATTAGGGAAGACCGTGTTTAGCGCTTTTATTTCAGTTGAGCCGGGAGAGATCGGCGCTTTGCATTTTTATTATAAATTACCGCCAGATATTAATATGTTAGTTAAAAAAGGTGAATACCGGCTTTTGACGCAAAAACAGCCGGGCAACACGGTTGAACAGATGAGGGTTGACTTAAGCTTTATAAATAGTATAAGGTCATATAGCCCGACCGGTTTTTATGTTTATAAAAGTTTGCCCCAAGCAATAAGCTGGGACAGCGACTTGACGGTGGACAAGGAATTTGAGGTAATATTTTAATTAATTAGAAAATTTAGAAATTGAAAATTTTAAGATAATATATGTTTATAAAAAAAATCGGCATTGATCTAGGAACAACTTATACGCTGGTTCATCTGCCTAAGCGTGGCATAGTTATAAACGAACCGAGCGTAGTGGCTGTATCGGTAGCGGATAGAAAAATATTAGCTGTCGGCAATGAAGCCAAAGATATGCTGGGACGGACACCGGATACTATTATCGCGGTAAAGCCTTTAAAAGACGGTGTAATTGCCGATTACCGGACAACCGAAGCTATGCTTAGATATTTTATCAATAAAGCAGTCGGTGGCGTGCGGCTTTTTAGGCCGGAAGTCATGGTGGCGGTTCCGGCCGGAATATCTTCAACTGAAAGGCGGGCGGTTATTGACGCCACTATCGCGGCCGGGGCCAAGGCCGCTTATATAATTAAAGAACCGGTGGCGGCGGCAATCGGCGCGGATATACCAATCGGCTCCGCCTCCGGACACATGATAATTGATATTGGCGGCGGCACCGCGGAAATGGCCGTTATTTCTTTGGGCGGCATTGTGTCGTCAACGTCGGTTAGGGTCGGAGGTAATAAATTTGACGAAGCAATTATAGAATATGTAAGAAAAAAATATAATCTAGCTATTGGAGAGCGTACTGCCGAAGAAGTAAAGATAAATATCGGTTCCGCCTTATTTCTTGAAAACAAATTAAGTATGGAAATCCGTGGCAGGGACATATTGACCGGTTTGCCGCGCAGTATTACCGTGAACAGTTCCGACGTAACCGAAGGGCTCCAGAACGAACTGGAAGCTATTATTAACGCCTCGAAAAAAGTGCTTCATGATACTCCGCCCGAATTATCGGCCGATATTATGGATAAGGGCATGGTCTTAACCGGCGGCAGTTCGCTTTTAAGAAATATCGACGCTTTATTATCCCGTACAACCGGAGTGCCTGCTTATATAGCGGACGATGCCTTATTGTGCGTTGCTAAAGGAACCGGTATCGCGCTTGATAATTTAAATAGTTATAAGAGAAGCATACTGGCCACAAAATAGCGTAATAAATCCGAAATCCGAAATACTAAATCCGAAACAAATTCAAAATACAAATATCCAAAATTTAAAACTATAAAAATATTATTGTTTTTGTCATTTGAATTTCGTATTTGTTTAGGATTTCGATATTCGGATTTCGTGTTTATTCTGTTTTGTATTTAGAATTTATTTTGTTTCTAATTTCGATTTTAAAATTTTGGATTTTAAAATTTTGTTTTAATTATTGATTACTAATTAAATTATGCTAATAGGTATAGACGCCAGCCGGGCTAACCGGGACCATAAAAGCGGCACCGAATGGTATTCGTATTATTTGATACGATGGTTGGCAAAATTAGACAGTAAAAATCAATATATTTTATACACTGATGAACCTCTAAAGGGCGGATTGATTGATTTAACAACTAAACAGTATATAAAAAGCGCGAAAGAAGAACCGATTAAATTTGATAAAAATGGGCTTCAGATTATAAAAAGTCCTTTTAATAATTTTCGCGTTAAAATTTTAAAGTGGCCCAGTAAATATTTTTGGACCCAAGGCAGGCTATCCTTGGAAATGGCTTTTAGGCGCCCTGATGTATTATTTGTTCCGGCTCATTGCCTTCCTTTTATTCATCCAAAGAATTCAATAGTAACAATTCATGATATTGCCTATGAAAAAGAGAAAAAATATTACGAACAGGAGCAAATGGGGCCGGGCGGGAAAAAGTCAAGGAAAATTTTAAATTTTCTTGTAAAAATTTATACTTTGGGAAAATACAAGGCTACCACGATTGATTATTTAAAATGGTCGACCGAGTATACGTTGAAGCATGCAAAAAAAATAATTACAGTGTCTAATTATACAAAAAAAGATTTAGTTGAACTCTACAAAATTAACGCCAATAAGATTTCCGTGGTTTATAACGGATACAATAGAGAATTATACAAAAAAATTAATAATAAGGAAAAAATAGAAGAAATTTTAAATAAATACGGCATAGCAGAGCCGTATTTGCTTTATGTCGGCCGGATTGAAAAGAAAAAAAATATTCCTTCCCTAATAGAAGCTTTTGCGATGATGCGGGAAAAAAATTTTAGTATCAAGGAAAAGTTGGTTTTAATAGGATCGGCCAGCTTTGGCTATGACGAAACCCAATATCAAATACGGGAATTTGATATAACCGACGAGATAGTACTGGCCGGCTGGATTATAGAAGATGATTTACCGTACATATTTAACGGCGCCAGCGGTTTTGTTTTTCCTTCGCATTACGAGGGCTTTGGGATTCCTTTACTTCAGGCAATGGCCAGCGGTATTCCCATAGCCGCTTCCAATACTTCTTCAATTCCGGAAGTGGCTGCGGAGGCGGCAGTATATTTTAATCCTTGCGACACGGAAGATATGGCAAAAACTATGGACAGATTGATTAACGATCTTAGCTTAAGAAATAATTTAATTGAAAAAGGCAGTAAAAGGATTGAAAATTTTAGCTGGGAGAAATGCGCGCGGGAAACAAAGGAGATAATTATTAATATTTAATATATTTACCCATGGATTTTGTGCATCTCCATGTTCATACTCATTATTCATTGCTTGACGGTTTGCTTAAAATCGACGAGCTGGTAGCGGCTGTGAAGGAAGTTAAGGCGCCGGCTGTCGCCATAACAGATCATGGCGTTATGTATGGCGTGATTGAGTTTTATCAAAAATGCAAAAAAGCGGGAATTAAACCGATAATTGGAGTAGAGGCTTATTTGGCTCCGAAATCAAGATTTAATAAAGTAACCAAGGAAGACGAAAGAAAAAATTTTCACCTGCTTCTTTTAGCTAAAAATTTAGAAGGTTACAAAAATTTGATAAAATTAACTTCAATCGCCCATCTGGAAGGATTTTATTATAAACCGAGAATTGACTGGCAGATTTTACAAAAATACCATAAAGGATTAATTGCCAGTTCGGCTTGTTTAGCCGGGGAAATACCTTGTTTAATTAGGTGGGGACAAACAGATAAGGCCAGGGCTAGAATATTAGAATATAATAAATTGTTTGGACAAGGTAATTTTTATTTAGAAATAATGGATCATCCCAAGCTTGAGGAATTGTCCTTAGTTAATGAAAAATTAATAGAATTTTCCCGGGAATTGAATATTCCTTTAGTAGCCACCAACGATGTTCATTATTTAAGGAAAGAAGATGACGAAGCTCAGGATATTTTGCTTTGCTTGCAAAATAAAAAAAAGAAAGACGACTTGAATCGCTTAAATATGATTGGACCGGATTATTCTTTGCGTCCAGGCAGAGAGATAGCGGAAGCTTTTAAAAATGTGCCTGACGCGATAAGTAATACTATAGAAATAGCCGAAAGATGCAATCTGGAAATAGAGCTAGGGAAAATTCAGCTTCCGTATTTTCAGGTGCCCGAAAATTTTGATAGCGGAAGTTATTTAAGAAAGCTTTGCGGGGAAGGATTAAAAAAAAGATACGATAAAACTTATGAACAAGCGGAAGAAAACGTAAAAGAAAGAATGGATTATGAGTTAGATGTAATTGGGAAGATGGGCTGGGATTCATATTTTTTAATTGTGGCTGATTTTGTTAATTGGGCAAAAAATAATAATATTATTGTTGGTCCGGGTCGGGGCTCGGCGGCTGGATCTTTGGTATGTTATCTGACTGGTATTACTAATATTGACCCCTTGCATTATGATTTAGTTTTTGAACGTTTTTTAAATCCGGATAGAATTTCTATGCCTGATATTGACCTGGATTTTTCTGATATTAGGCGGGATGAAGTTATAAATTATGTAGAAAATAAATATGGAAAAGACCATGTAACGCAAATAATTACTTTTGGCACAATGGCGGCGCGGGCGGCAATTAGGGATGTGGGGCGGGTATTGAATGCGCCGTATGATTTTTGCGACAAACTGGCGAAAATGATTCCGATGTTTTCAAAAATTGACGATGCTTTAAAAAGTACCATTGAGTTAAAGGAAATATATCAAAAAGAAGAAACTGCGCGTAAAATTATTGATTATGCCCGCATCTTAGAGGGCGTAGCGCGCCATGCCTCAACCCATGCTTGCGGAGTATTGATAACCAAGGAGCCGCTAACCGAAAATGTTCCGCTCCAGTACGCTTCTTCTTCCGATAGAAGCATCGTATCGCAATATTCGCTTCATCCGATAGAAGATCTTGGATTGTTGAAAATGGATTTTTTAGGCTTAAAGAATCTAACTATCATAGAATCCGCTATTAAAATTATTAAAAGCACCAAGGGTGTTGACATAAATATCGATGCTATTCCGCTTAATAACGCTAAAACCTATAAGCTATTTAAAAAAGCGGAAACAACCGGAGTGTTTCAGTTTGAATCAAGCGGTATGAAGCGGTATTTGCGGGAATTAAAGCCTACGGAATTTGAAGATATTATTGCCATGGTAGCTTTGTATCGGCCGGGACCAATGGAATGGATTCCTGATTATATTTCCGGAAAGCAAGGCAAAAAAAAGCTTTCTTACCTACATCCAAAGTTAGAGCCAATTTTAAAAAAGACCTACGGGGTAGCGATATATCAAGAGCAAGTAATGCAAATGGCTCGGGATTTAGCCGGCTTTACTTTAGCCGAAGCTGACGTTTTAAGAAAAGCGGTTGGGAAAAAAATTCCCAAACTTTTAGCCGAACAAAAAGAAAAATTTATCAATGGGTGCGTAAAGAACGGAATAAACAGCGAATTAGCGCAAAAGATATTTTCATTTATAGAACCGTTCGCGGGCTATGGCTTTAACCGTTCACATGCAGCCTGCTATGCCTTGATCGCGTATCAAACAGCATACTTAAAAACTCATTGGCCGACCGAATTTATGGCGGCTTTGCTCACTGCCGATCAGCATAATTCAGATCGAATTGCTGTGGAAATTGAAGAATGCCAGCGCATGGGAATTGATGTCGCGCGTCCGGACGTTAACCAATCATTTGAATTTTTTACGGTAGTGACTACCGACGCGAGGAAAAATAACCCAGACGAGAAGGATGAGAAAACAAGGGTTATCCGTTTTGGCCTAAACGCGATTAAAAATATTGGCTCCCATATAGCGGAGGTTATTATTAAAGAGAGAAAAGCCAATGGAATTTATAAAAATATTTCTGATTTTTTAGAACGGGTAAACGATAAAGATTTAAATAAAAAATCATTGGAAAGCTTGATTAAAAGCGGAGCTTTAAGTAATTTTGAAGAGCGCGGAAAACTGCTCGGAAATTTTGAAAATCTTTTGCAGTTCAATAAAGAATTAACAAAGTCAAAAACCAACGGGCAAGCCAGTCTGTTTAGCGATACCCCAAGTTTGGCGAACGATGCGGAAATGAAACTTGAGGATTATCCGCCCGCTGACCGCCAGGAAAAATTAACTTGGGAAAAAGAATTATTAGGGCTGTATATCTCCGAACATCCGTTTTCCGATTTTAAAGAACATCTATCCCCGATCATTGTTCCTTTGAAAGAATTAAGCGGGATAAAAAGCAAAGCGCAGATTAAAGTCGCGGGGGTGATAACGAAAATTAAGAAAATAATTACCCGGACCAACGAATCAATGCTGTTTGTAAAAATTGAAGACGGATATAATAATACCGAAGTATTGGTATTTCCTTCGCTTTTAAAAAAATCAATTGATATTTGGGAAGAAGGTAATGTTATTTTATGCCAAGGGAAGCCATCCGACAAGGACAAGGAAATGAAAATATTAGCCAACCAAGTAGTAAGGGTAACGCTTGAGAATATTGAAGAGGCAATCGGTAAGTTTATTAAAGATTGTAAAGAAACTTCAAATTATTATAATAATCGATCGCCGATTTTAGCTCATAAAAAAATAAATAGTGAAGATTTAAATTTAGGTTTTGATAGCAGCATGGGGGGCGCGGATTTGGAAAAATTAAGAAATATTTTCGCCCGACATTCCGGTTCAAGTAAAGTAATTTTTAAAGTAACTCAAGGCAGTGGCGGGCATAAAATATTGGAAACCGGCTACAGAATAGATAATAATAATAATTTAAAAGATGAATTAAAAAAAGAATTAGGCAATAAAATTAAATTTTTTATCTAAAATAAAGGTAAAATTATAGTTAATTAAAATTTTTGGACAAATAGAGTAAAATTTGTTATAGTATATATAGGAATAGATGTAAAAATTTATTTATTTTAATGAGTAAATAAATATAAAATTTTAAAAGATATGCCAGTAAAAAAAGCCATAAAAATAAATATTGAAGACGAGGAAAGCAAGAAAAATGTAAGTACTAAAAAAAAGAAAACAGTGGCAAGGAAAATTTCAGTAAAATCAAAATCAAAGCCGGGCGCGAAAAAAAGGCCCGCGCCTTTAAAGAAAAAAAAATTTGACGATTCTGTTGATAAGAAATTTACAGAAGAGAAAAAGCCCGGTAAAATAGTGAAGCCAAAAGTAAAAATTAAAATTGAGGAAGAAAAAGATTTAGGCGTTATAAGGGATAAATTAAAAAATGATTTAAAGACTGAAAAAGAAATATTAGCGGGTAAAAAAACCAAAGGCGGCTTAAACGATGTTTCGGTAGCCGGAATCGCACAGATAGAAAAAAATATAAAGCCGGAAAAAAATATTGGCAAGACAGAGGACAAAATTATTCCGAAAAGCGACGCGGTAAAAGAGGCAATTGCCCAATCTCAGTTCAAGGAACGCCAAGAAGTTGAGAATGAATTTACCGATACAAAAATAAAAGCGAGCCGCTCTCTGAAAATGTATAAAAGAATAGCTGCTAGTTTTATAGCTCTGGCTTTATTGTTAGTATTGGTAATTTTATATTTTTATTTGGTAAAAGTAACGATTGTATTGATTCCAAACCAAGAACGAACCAGCAATAATATGATTTTTGATATTTACGACGAAGAAACGTCCAAGGAAGAAGGCGGCGCCAACGCAATCAAGGGGATTGTTAGGCAGGTAGAAATTGAAAACGAGGCGGATTATCAAGCTTCCGGTTCGGAAATAATTGGCAAAGAAGCGATCGGAAAAGCTACGATAGTAAATAATTATAATAAAAATCAGCCTTTAGTGGCGACCACCCGCCTTTTGACTCCCGATAATAAATTATTTAGAACTAAAAATACCGTAAACGTGCCAGCCGGCGGAAGCATTGAAGTGGAAATATACGCCGACGAACCAAGCTCGGACATGGCGATAGAGCCGACTAAATTAACAGTTCCCGGTTTATGGGCAGGTTTGCAGGACAAAATTTACGCAGAAACCAAAGAGAAAATCGTATATCAGGAAAAAATAAAAAGACATATCGTAGAATCGGATATTGAGGATAGCGCGAGAGACTTAAAACAACAGCTACTAGCCAAAGCTAAAGCCGAAGTTAACGAAACATACAAAGAATACAGCCAAATTTTGTATAAAATTGATGAGAATTCAATAGAGAGCCGGATTGATGGAGCGATCGGGGAAGAGGTGGATGAATTTACGGCTTTAATGAGCGCGGATGTAATCGTAGTGGCTTTTGACGATAAAACAGCCGGGAATTTAGCAAAACAAAAGTTTGTTTCCGCCCTGTCGGACAATAAAGAGCTAATAAGCTTTGATGAAGAGAATATTATTTACGCTTTGAATAATTATGATTTTCAAGCAGGTACGGCAAATATTAATGCTACTTTTGAAGGAAAAGTCAGTCTAAAAGAAGATTCAAATATTATAGAAATTGATAAAATATTAGGCTTAAAAAAAGATCAACTGGACACTTACTTAATGAGCTTGCCTGAAATAGCGGGTTTTGAAGTTGAATTTTACCCTAGTTTTTATAAAAAAGTGCCGAAATTGGTTGATCGGATAAAAATTGAAATAAAAAAGTAATTATAGTTATATTATTGTTAAAGTTGACTTGTATATTAAAATATAATATACTGAATTTATCCTTAAGGGTGATTGCTGGGGTTACCAGCCACAGATTCATAAATATGGATTTTCGATTAAATTCGAAACTAAGCCAGGGGATAATAAATTAAGATGGTTCGCGCCAATAAAGATTGCGGCGAACAAGCTAGATGGAACCGCGGGGAAATAAACAGCCTCGTTCTAGTGCTCTAAATTTTTAGAGTATTGGAACGAGGTTATTTAATTTAATTAATTTTTAAAAATATGGAAAAAGAAAAAAAAATTATTAAAGCTGAAAAAGCGGCTGATAAATTGGAAATGCTTAGGCATTCCATGTCCCACGTGCTGGCCGCCGCGGTAAAAGAACTGTGGCCCAATGTTAAGTTGGCTATCGGCCCGGCCATAGAAAACGGTTTTTATTATGATTTTGATTTTGGCAAAACAAAGATCGGGGAAGAGGATTTAAAAACAGTTGAGAAAAAAATGCAGGAAATAATAAAAAAAGATTTTAATTTTGAAAGATTCGAGTTAAAAATAGACGAGGCTATAGGGCGCGAGGAAAAAGCAAAAGAAATATATAAGGCAGAGTTGGTAAAAGACTTAAAAAAAGAAGGAAAAGAAAAAGTCAGCTATTACCGTTTGGGAAAATATGAAGATCTTTGCAGCGGACCGCATATTAAATCCAGCGGAAAAATTAATTTAGGAACTTTTAAATTAACCAAGCTGGCCGGGGCGTATTGGCGCGGTGACGAGAAAAATAAAATGCTGACCAGAATTTATGGCGTTGGATTTTATACGAAAAAAGAATTAGGTGAATATATGAAAATGCTGGAAGAAGCCGAAAAAAGAGACCACAGGAAAATCGGCAAGGAAATGGAACTTTTTATGTTTGATGATGAAGTCGGCCAGGGATTGCCTTTGTGGCTTCCCAAGGGAGCCTTATTAAGGCATATAGTTATGGATTTTGCTTTTAATACTTACTTAAAGAAAGGCTATGAACCGGTATCTACGCCGCATATAGCTTCCTTAAAATTATGGCGGCATTCAGGACATTTGGATTTTTATAAAGACAGTCTTTATAATTCATTCGGCATTGAGGATGAGGAATATATGCTTAAGCCCATGAATTGCCCTTTGCAAGTGCAAATGTATAATAATAAAAAAAGAAGTTATCGGGAATTGCCTTTGCGCTGGACTGAGATGGGGACGGTTTATCGTTATGAAAAATCAGGCACTCTGCACGGCCTAACCAGGGTGAGAGGCTTTACTCAGGATGACGCTCACATTATATGTACTCCGGATCAGTTGCATGAAGAATTGAAGGGAGCGCTTGAATTATCATTATATATTTTGAACATTTTTGGCTTTAAAGAATTTGAAATGAATGTTAGCGTGCGTGATCCTGAAAATAAAGATAAATTTATTGGTAGTGACGCAATGTGGAAAAAAGCCGAAGGTGAGCTAACCGACGTATTAAAAGAAATAGGCTTTAAAAATTTTGTTTATGATGTTGGCGGAGCGGTATTTTACGGACCCAAAATAGACATTAAAATAAACGATTCATTGGGCCGGCCGTGGCAATTATCAACAATTCAGTTTGATTTTAATTTACCCAGCAGATTTAACATGAAGTATCAGGGGGCTGACGGCAAGGAGCATACTCCTTTTATGATTCATCGTGCTTTATTGGGGTCGTTAGAAAGATTTTTGGGAGTATTGATTGAACATTTTGCCGGCGCCTTCCCTGTTTGGCTGTCTCCGGTGCAAGTTAAGCTGGTGGCGGTGTCGGAAAAACATACGGATTATGTAGAAAAATTAGTTTCGGAATTTAAAAGTAATGATATTAGAACCGAAATAGATATATCCGACGAAACAGTAGGTAATAAGATCCGCAAGGCCATAAAAGAAAAAGCGCCCTATATATTGGTCATCGGTGACAAGGAGCAAGAATCGGATACTTTAGCGGTTCGAGACAGAGGCGCAAAAGAAGTCAGACAGATTAAAAAAGAAGATTTTATTCTGGAAATTAAAGAAAAAGTGGAAAATAAAACAATATAAATTGCGCTTTAAAATATAACGTTTATAATATTTAATAATAAAATTATTATCAAATTATGACAATTACAGAATTAATTCCTTATGGAATAATCAAATCCCAGATTAAGGTAGATGATAATATCGGCCTGGTCTCCTGTAATTCCTGTGTTAAATTTTGTGAAACTGGCGGCGAGGAAAAAATGGCTGAAATGGCCGAAAGGCTCAAAAAAGACGGATACAAAATAGTGGACACTGATTTAATCGGCGTGGCCTGCGATTTGGATCAGGTTAAAAAAGAAACATTTGACGGCGATGTTATTATTGTATTTGGTTGTGATGCCGCGGTCGATAACATTAAAAAGCTTGCCCCGGATAAAAAGGTGCTACCAGCTTTGGATACTATCGGTATTGGCACCAGAGATAGGGAGGGGAACCTTTCTTTGGTAAAAAGATTTTAGATAAAATTTTTAAACAAAAAAATAAATTGTATAAACAATTTATTTTTTTTTGTATGTATGCCTGTTATTTTGATTATATCCAGCGCCTGACTCGATTTTTGTATTTCCGGAATTCATCTTTGAATTTATTTTCCATGTTTTTTTCTTCCATTGGAATAAATAGTTTTTCCATTATAATTATAAAAATGGCAGGGAAAGTAAAAGTAACGAGCGATCCCATAAAAATAGCCGCACCCAAAAGGATAGAAGTCATACCCAGATACATGGGATGGCGGCTGATTTTAAATGGACCGTTTATGATTATCGGGCTGGGGACTTTATTCGGTTTTACAGTGGTTTGATTTTTTTTAAAAAGCGAGTCTGTCCATAAATTGATAATTATTCCAAAAATAATCAATATTAAGCCTAAATAATTATAGGGAGGAAATATCATTTTAACAATCGGAAAAATAAAATGGGAAGCAAGGGATAAAAGCAGTAAAGCCATAAAGTAAGTTGGCGGCATTATTTTTTTCATAAATAAGAAGATATTAACAATAAGATATTATTTTGTTTTTTGTTCTATTTCTTTAATCGCTTTTATAACAGTTTGTGTTTGGTCTTCATGTATAAACGGGCCCAGGTGGTTGCCGCCGCTTTCAAGTTTTCTGAAGTTGTCATTAAAAGAATTACTAGGCGGAACAATTGTATCATCGGTGTTTCTGAATGTAATTATCGGCATATTTTTAAAATTTTTAAGCTCATCTCTTATGTCCGTTTTACCGATATCAATTATTTCCTTCATTGATTTGGATGGGGATTGCTTTATAAAATCTTTTAATAATTTTTTATAATATTTACTTTCATTTTCCTCGGCTGATTTTGGGAAAAGCGCGGTTTCGATATTTTTTATAGATCTTAAAGAGTGTGAAAGGGGACTGTTTTTGCTTAATCCGGCTGGATTCAGGGCGATAATGCCGCTTATATCATCGCTTCCCTTGCGCGCTACATCCATAAAACCCATGGAATGAGCAATTATTATCGGGTTTTTTAAGTGTTTTTTTTCAAAGAAAGCATTTATCGCGGCCGGCCTTTGAATTTTTGGGTCATATTTATCTGAGTTATTAGCCATATGGCCGGTATGTTCAATGGCCATAACCCTATGTCCGGCATTTTGCACGCTAAAAATAAAATCCTCCATTAAATCCCAGCTCCATGGAGTTCCGGTAGCCACAAAAATGTCTTGGCCGGTTTGTTTTTCCGGATAAATATCAATATATTCAAATTCTCCATATTCAAATTGCATTTTTTCCCGGTTATTATATTTTTCCCGGAATTTTAATTTTTGTTGGTTTTTTTCGTATTCGGGGTTAATCGGTTTTAAATTATTAATATTTGACAAAGTTTCTTTCATTTTTAAGATAGTTAGTAATTTTATTAATTATATAAAATAATAATTATTTCAGTATTTGTTTTAAATTAGTTTTTTCGGGGGAATTTTGGGCAACGGGCAGTATTGTGATGAGAAGAATTTATTCGTCTAACATTTGCGTGTCATCTGAAGTTTGTCGTAGCGTAGCGGAGACAAATTTGGGTGGAGGCTTTTGGAAGAGCCGCAACCAGATACACGCTGTTAGATGTAGTAATTAAAAGTTTTTGTTTTGCGAAGCAAAACATTATTTGGGGCTATTTTTTATTTTATTTTTTACAATTTATCAAAATCATTATTTGATATTCCAAGTCCTAGATTTCTCATCACTTGGAAAGCGTCAGACGGTCTGCCAAGAAAATATCTTTTGCCGTCAACTGGGTTTACATACCAAGCCTCACCATTTCTTTCAACTTGTAAAAATATTTTCCCTTTTTGCAAGTTAGAAAAATTATTATTTAAGCTCAATTTACTAGTACTATTAGGGCTATAACCACCCTCTAATTCTGCTTTGTCATTATAGCCATCGCCATCTGAATCAGTATTATTTTTATTTGTACCAATAGCATCTTCAAATAAATCAGGAAGGCCGTCACCATCAGAATCTGTTCCGGTTAAATTCCCCAAACCAACCGGTATTTTCTCTAAATTATCATTAGTGATACCGACTCCTTGTTCGCGCATTATGGCGAAAGCGTCGTCGGGGCGGCCGAGATAATACATAGTTTCTTTTTGGGGATGCACATAATACGCTTCGCCATTAGCTTCCACTTTTAGCATAATTTTTCCTTTGAGGTTGCTGTACATTGATTTGTTCTTTATATTAATCATTTCTGACACCGATTCAGAAGTAGGTGATGTGTTGGTTGTTTCTTTGTTAATTAAAATATAGCTATCTGAATTATCAACAGTGAAAACCTGATAAATATAACTGGATTTATTACCGTCTTTGTCCTCAACATTAATTTCATATACGGCGCCAAAATCATTGTTTACCCCCTGGATAATTATTTCATGATTTGTGGAATAATTTATTTCTTTATAGCTATCACTCATTGAGCCACTCCTAATATTCATAACCATAATTTCGTAGCTTAACCATCCTTTTGTTTCTACATCAGTTTTCCATTTTACTGCTAATTCATTTTTTGATAGATTATATTCAGCCCTAATATTTGAAATCAAGGGTTCGTTTCCAACTTTTGTGCTTGCGACAGAAAAAGTATTTGAATATACTAACTCGGGTGAAATGCCAGGAAGGTTGCTATCATAATTCAAACTAAAATATATATCATTTTTCCCCATATATGTATTTGGAATTGTCCAATTAACACTATATTCGTTCAAATTAGAGTCAATATCTTCGGCAAATTTTATCCAACTTATTCCTCCACAATGAACCCCCAATGTAATCATATCAACATTATTTTGTAGCCATTTTATTTTAATTGTTTCTCCTGCTTTTAACACTTCACCGCCTTTAGGAGAAATAAATTTTGCGCATAATCCATCTTTATCAAAATCAAAACATTCATTAGTTTTTTCTATTATTGGACTTTGCTGGCAAAAACCTTCTTCACAGCCGTTCGGGCAGGGAAGAATATCACTTTCAATTTCAAAATTATCTGCGCAATAATATTCTTCCACACTGCAATATTCACCCCAACAATACGAGACTCCACTGTCAGGACGTGTGTCATAACAGGAGTCAAAGCGCTCATAGCTGCTCCCTTTAACGCGGGAATACTCATAAATATTTTTTCCTCCATCAGGGTCATTACAATAGGTATTTGCCGCTTTTGCTGGAGTAAAATTAGAGGCAAGAAACAAAACAATTATAAATACGATCTGTTTTAGAATTAAATTTTTATTCATACTCTTGGTATTCATTTAATAATAAATAGCTTATTAACTTCTATAATCTATTAAAATCATTATTTGATATGCCAAGTCCTAAGTTTTTCATTACTTGAAAAGCGTCAGATGGTCTGCCGAGAAAATATCTTTTGCCGTCAGCCGGGTTTATATACCAAGCTTCACCATTCCTTTCAACTTGCAAAAATATTTCCCCTTTTTGGCTATTAGAAAAATTAATATCAAAGTTTAATTTTCCCGCCCTATTCGGATTATAACCGTTTTCTAATTCTGCTTTATCATTATATCCATCGCTATCTGAATCAGTGTTATTTTTATTTGTACCAATAGCATCTTCAAATAAATCAGGAAGGCCGTCTCCATCAGAATCAAGCCCTGTTAAATTTTCTAAACCAATCGGTATTTTCTCTAAACTATCATTAGTGATTCCTACTCCTTGCTCGCGCATTATAGCGAAAGCATCGTCAGGTCGTCCAAGATAATACATGGTTTCTTTTTTGGGGTTTACATAATATGCCTTTCCGCTGTCTTCGACTTTAAGCAGAATTTTTCCTTTTACGTGGAGGTACATCGAAATATTTTTAATCGTTGTTTTTGATGGAATTGAATTACCCGATGATATATCGACTGAATTTTCAGATGGTTGAGGCTCATTTTTTACAAAATTATCAGATACTGGAGGTTTCTCATTGGTTGGGTTATCATTGACAGTATTTTCATTTGATATTTTAAATATATTACTTATTGCTTCGCCGCTTGCCCTGGGGGAAAGACCTGTCTCAGCGCCTGAACCTGCGATATAATTGCCAAATGTCGCTACATACATGTCTCCGCTTGGAATTTGTGCAACTATATCAGCTTTTACGGAAATTATTATAGATTCATGCGGAGGGACAGTAAATAAATGCATTTTACCATCACGGTCAAAATCAAAAAATGTGCCAGATACTGTCATATTTCTGCCGACCGCGTATTGTTCTCCAGAGTCTGCGTCGTAAAAGCGTATATTTTTAATATATGGACTTGAATTATCTATACTTATTGTTAAAAATGTCTCATTAATATTTACAGCTTCATCAGATTCATTGTTAACTTTAAATCTCATTAATTCTTTATTG
>QMNH01000005.1 GCA_003647675.1 Candidatus Falkowiibacteriota bacterium
ACAGGTGTCAGCCCATACGCTTCGCCATAGCTTTGCTACTCATTTACTGGAAAATAATGTAAACTTAAGATATATACAGTCACTTTTGGGCCATGCCAGACTGGAAACAACACAAATATACACGAAAGTAGCGGTTAATAAATTTAGCGAGATTGAAGATTTGTTATGAGAAATATAATAAAATTAAGAATATTTTTATGGATTTGTCTGGGTTTAGTTATAACCTGGTTTTTATGGCTGGCAATCGTCCCGTCCGGGGTGATAATATACAAAAAAGATTTTACAAAAGACAATTATTTTATCCAAAAATTCACACCGTCTGAACGCGCCGGGGAGATGACCGACGGCAGCCAAAAAATAATCGGAGGTCCTGTGTATTTTTCCTTGCGCACGCCGCGCGGATTTGATAAAGCCCTGCTGACCATTAAATACAAAAACGAAAATGAATTTTCCATAATTGAAGCTGGTGTTTTGGTCGACAAAACGGTTTGGCGTTATGACTTGGAGCCTTTAGAGAATAATATTATTGATAAAATGTCTATGGCTTGGGATATAATCAGGGATGGGAATGTAGTATTTTTGCAAAAAGAAAAAAAATACGAGAGTATTAATAATTTCATGGATGATTTGCCGGACTTAAGCACGGTCGCGGTTTATAATTATGATATTAAGGTTCCGTATATTTTAAAAGACTACGGGAAAAGCGATGAAGAAAAAACAATAGAAACTAGCCTGCGCGGTTCATATGAATTTTTTACTTACATAAAAAATGAAGAACTGGACTTTAGTTTCGCCATAGTTGATTTGAACCAGAATAAAGACCCGGATAATGTGGAACTATTCCTTTATTATGGTAGTGAGAGGATAGACTATGCCGGACTGGAAGATGACGGCATAAGCGAAGACAATAAACAGCCAAGCATTGAGCGTTTTTTAAATATTAAAACCGCTGGCTTGCCCGAAGGAGTTTATAAGGTAGAAATTAAAGCTAGCGACGATATTATTACCAAAAAAATAATAACCAAACAGCAGAAATTATCTTTTGTAAATAATGTTTGGCTATACAGGGAAGGAGAGTCTAACATTGATCTATATGCAAACTCCAAAAAAATTCAGGCCAGGACAATAAATCCGGATAGTCTGCAGGTCATAAAAGCCGGTAAAAACAGCTTGGCGCTTAATGAAACTTATAAATTATTAACTGCCGATGTGATAAAGGCATCTACCACGGATAAATACACGGAAATTAGCCTGGAAAAAGACGGGGTAATAATCAGCGGCGAAGGAGTTTTTAGTTTTTTACCCGAAAGTTTTATAAATCCCAAATTAGCGAAAGTTGATAAAAATTTGGATATTATTGGAGATAATATTCAATATGTAATCGCGGACTATAATTATCCGGCCGAAAATGACGATTGGAAAATCGCCCAAGCCGAATTCAATCTTAATGCCGTTTACCGCGAAAAAGGCGCTTATAGTTTTATTATCTCATTACCCGGACTTAATGCCGACGATGAAGTCGAAGACTATGTCGAGGTAGATGAAATAGAAATAAAATTAATCGGGAAAAGCCTGCTTGAGAAGATAAGAGAAATCTTTTAAATTTGTAATTTATGAGTAAAGCATTTCTAAAAGAACTATTCTACGTACTAACCGGTGCATTAATAATTTTTAGTGCGTTCGAACTATTACGGCCCGGTATAGTTTTAGCGTACATTAATATAAGCTGGATGTTGATTTTTTGGTTCATTATTGGTATAGTAATAGTAATAATTAATAGAGAAGCAAATGAAAGAAAAACTTAAAAAAAATCTGCCATTATTATTAATCTTTGCTTTTATTTTAGGTCCGATTTTGGGAAAAAATGGTTTTATTTATTTAATAATGGCTTTGGCCATTTTTTTAATATTTAATAAATTAACCTCTATTCGCGCGAGTAAATTTCGCGAAGGAGCAAAACACATGAAAGACGCAATTGATATTAATAATTTAAAATCTTTAAAAAAGGCCAAGCATTTGATTTGGATAGCTTTATTGATTGTTTTCGCGCTTTGGCTTTTTTTCGCTTCTATTGTGATTGTTGACGCCGGAGAAACTGGAGTTTATTCGCTATTTGGAAAAGTCAAAGATTCAGAGCTGAAATCCGGATTCCACTTGGTTATTCCCGTGGCAAAAGTTACAAAAATGAGCATCCGCACTGAAGAATATACCATGAGCATAGCCCAAGGAGAAGGTAAGAAATACGACGCTGACGCCATTACTTCATTGACCAAAGAAGGCTTAAGCGTTGATTTGGACATGACTGTGCTTTACCGCCTAAAAGAAGATCAGGCTTCAGACGTTTATAAAGAGCTGGGAACTGGTTATGACGAGAAAATAATACGTCCGTCCATAAGGACCGCTATCCGCGATATTATCGCCCAATATGAAGCCAAAGATATATATTCGGAAAAAAGGCAGGAAGCCGCGGATAAGATAAAGGACAAATTAATTGTCGATTTGGACAACCGGGGGATTATCGTTGAGAGCGTACTTTTAAGAAATGTGGCTTTACCCGCCAATTTAGCCAATGCCATCCAGGAAAAATTGCAAGCCGAGCAGGAAGCGGAAAAATATGATTTTATTTTAACAAGGGAAAAAAAGGAAAAAGAAAGAAAAATTATCGAAGCTGAAGGCCAGCGCGATTCACAAAAAATAATTAATGAAAGCCTAACTACGAATTACCTTTATTACCTATATGTTAGCGATTTAAAAGGAAGAGAAGGCACGATTTATGTTCCAACTAATCCATCAACCGGCATGCCGCTTTTTAGGGATTTGGGAAGGTAAGGCGATTTAGTTAAAAGTTATAAAGTTTATAAAGTGCAAAGTTTGAAGTGCAAAGTTTGAAGTGTAATTAATAAATTTCTTTCTACTTTCTACTTTTTACTTTCTACTAATGCTTATGATTAAAAACGTAGTAGTAAAAAATTTAAACAAATACGAAGACATGAGGGGCGTGTTAACTGAAATTTATCGGGATGATGAGACAGAGTATCGGCCGGTAATGGCTTACGTCAGCTCTACTAAGCCGGGTATTATCCGCGGTCCGCATGAACACGTCAAACAGACGGATTGTTTCATATTTTTAGGTCCCGGAAGCTTTGAATTGCATCTTTGGGACCGGCAGCCGGGTTCAGAAACAAACGGCGAACACATGAAACTTGAAGTGGGCGAAAAAAATCCGACCATGGTTATAGTTCCTCCCGGAGTTGTGCACGCTTATAAATGCGTGTCAAAATACGACGCGTATACCATTAATCTACCCGATAAGCTTTACAGAGGGGAAGACAAAAAAGAAAAAATTGACGAAATTCGTTGGGAGGAAATGGAAGACTCGCCTTACAAGGTTTAAAAGGAATTTTATTATTAAATATAAGTATTTAGGGATATTCGCATATTCGCCATTCGCGGCATTTGCATTTATTCGTAGATTCGCATTATTTATGGATTGCATATTTTGTAAAATCGTAGCCGGCGATATTCCGGCGCATATTGTTTATGAGGATAAAAATGTCATGGCTTTTTTTGATATTCTTCCTATTAGCCACGGCCATACCATTATAGTACCTAAAAAACACTTGGCAGACATTGAAGATTTAGCGGATGAAGATTTTTGCGCTATGGCTTTGGCGGTAAAAAAACTTGGTAAGGCGGTAATTGACGGTTTGGAAGTTAAGGGTTATAGCGTGTTTTTAGACAACAAAAGCGCGGCTAATCAGCATGTGCCGCACGCCCATTTTCATCTAGTTCCGCGCGCGGAAGGCGACGGCCTGGAAAGATGGCCGCAAAGCGGCTATGGCGACGGCGAAGCCGAGCACTGCCTAAAAAGGATTAAAGAAAAGTTATAATAATCCAAATCTCTCTAAGCTTCGCTAGACACGCGCGAAGCCTAGGCAAATAAATTCAAATGCTCCAAATAAATATTTGGATAGATATTAATATAATTCGGTGCTGTTGGATGTAATTTGAAGTTTTGGATTATATATTTTTATGTGTATTTTTTGCAAAATCGCGGCTGGTGAAATGCCTTGTTATAAACTATATGAAGACGAGGATTTTTTAGCTTATCTTGATATTAGGCCGCTTAATCCCGGTCATGCTTTGGTTATTCCCAAAAAACATTACCGCTGGGTGTGGGATATAAAGGATTTGGACAAGTATTTTTTGGTTGTCGGAAAAATAGCTAATGCTATCAGGAAAGCTTTTGCTACCGAGTACGTAGTATCATTGATTTTCGGCGAAGAAGTCGCGCACGCGCATGTTTGGCTGGTGCCCAGACTTCAAGGAGACGGACACGGCAGCGCCATTGACTTGAAAAACGTAAAGAATTTAAGCGAAAAAGACATGGAAAAAGCCAAAAATAAAATTATAGAAAAATTATAATATGATTAAAACCGAAAGGGAAAAAATAAGGTTAATAGAGGCTAATAAGCTTTTGATAATGGCTAGATGGTTTTATGTTTCTGCCTTGCTGCTTACCGGCGTTATTTCAAAAATTACTGGCGGTGTTAACGCAAATATTAATTTTTCCCCATATTGGATGATTGGACTTACCGTGGGTGTTTACGGGTATAATTCTTGGTTTCTTTTTTATTTTAGAAGAGCGGAAAATAAACTATTTAGAAATGTTAAAATAGTAAGTTTTTTAAATTTAATTC
Source organism: Candidatus Falkowiibacteriota bacterium (assembly GCA_003647675.1). GTDB lineage: Bacteria > Patescibacteriota > Patescibacteriia > Patescibacteriales > UBA12075 > B7-G4. The sequence continues at coordinate 4,701 of QMNH01000005.1, forward strand.
TTGATCAATTTAGCGTAACAATAATTATCTTTTTCGCGGGCGGGCTTTCAAGTATATCGTTTTTGTATTATCTTTATCCGATTGCCGCTTCCGGTTTTTTCTTTTCTTTATTTGATACTGCCGTTATTTCTTCTTTGGCTGCTTTTTTATATGGAGGATTAATTTTATCGCAGTATTATTATGTTTTTCCTTACCTTTCCCGTTATAATACTGCCTATGAATCAATCCAAGCGCATAATCCGTCGGCAGTATTTACCAATCTTTGGGCGGTTATTACTAGCTTTTTTATAGTTGGCGCGTTTGTGGGCTTGATGGCAAAAAGCATGCGCCGAAAAGAAAAGGAGGTCCGCGTGGAAAGGGATAGAATTAAATCAGTAATTGCCAATTTGGTTGACGGATTGATTTATATTGATAATGCCGGCAGAATAGATATGACCAACCCCCGCGCCGAGAAATTGCTGGATTTTAAAGCCAGCGATATATTAGAAAAAAATATTGAAAATATTGATTTTACAAAATACGGTATTTTGGGCCAATTATTCAGAAAAGATAATAAAAGTTTTAAGGAAATCGTGCCTCGGGGAAGGCCGGATATTGCTTATAGGATTTCTTCGTTTGATATAAGGGATGAAGAAAAAAAATTGCTTGGCCGAGCAAAAATTATTAGGGATGTATCGCGGGAGAAATTCGTGAATAAAATGAAATCGGAATTTGTGACTATTGCCGGGCATCACCTAAGGACGCCTTTGTCGGCTATCAAGGGTGGTCTTGATCTTTTAAGAAAAAGCGAATATGGCAAGATCAATAAAGAGCAGAAAAACGTCCTAAATCAAAGCTACGAATATACCGAACGCTTAATTCAAATTGTTAACGATCTTTTAAACATCAGTTCAATAGAAGAAGGTAGGTATGATTATAAGTATGAAAAAACAGATATTCACGATTTATTAAGGGAAGTAAGCGAAAGATTTATTGTCGACGCCGAGAAAAAAAATATTGATTATACTTTGAATATTGTTAATAATTTAAATCCGGTAGAGCTTGATGCTTATAAATTCAAGCTTGCTATCGGCGGAATAATTAATAACGCGATAAGTTATACGCCGGAAAAGGGAAAAGTAACCCTAACTTTAAGTTTTGAAGAAGACAAGGTGATGATAACTGTAGAAGACAACGGTATCGGCATCCCGAAACAGGAGCAGTCCAAGGTGTTTACGAAGTTTTTTAGATCCCATAACGCCTTAAAATTTTTAACAGAAGGCAATGGGCTGGATTTATTTGTCGCGAAGAATATTATAGAAAATCATAAAGGACAGATTTGGTTTGAAAGCGAAGTGGAATCGGGAACTACTTTTTATATCGAAATTCCCATAGAGCAGAACAGGGATGCAAACAATATTCCTTAAACATAGTCAGTGCTCGAAAATTAGTAACGGCTTTAAAATTTTAAATTTTAAACTTTGTATTAATTTTTACACATTAATTCAAAAAAATGAAAATTTTAGTTACTGGCGGGGCCGGTTTTATCGGTTCAAACTTTATACATTATTGGCTTAATAGGCATCCAGAAGATAAAATAATTAATCTGGATGTTTTGACTTATGCCGGTAATTTGGAAAATCTTAGAGATATCGACAAGAATTCTAATTATAAATTTATAAAAGGGGATATATGCGATAAAAAATTAGTTAAAAAGGCGGTTGAAAATATTGATTTAATTATTCATTTCGCGGCCGAGTCGCATGTAGATCGATCCATAATGGGAAGTGAAGATTTTATAAGGACGAACGTTGAAGGAACTAGGGTATTACTTGACGCGGTTAAAGAAAAGAAAATAAGATTCCACCATGTTTCTACGGATGAGGTATTCGGCGAGCTTGGGCCGACCGATCCGCTCTTTAGCGAAAATACTTCTTATGACCCCAGAAGTCCGTATAGCGCCTCTAAGGCAGCTTCCGACCATCTGGTTAGAGCTTATTTTTACACGCATAAATTGCCAATTACGATTTCTAATTGCACTAACAATTACGGACCATACCAATTTCCGGAAAAATTAATTCCGTTATTTATAATTAATTTATTGCAAGGTAAAAAATTGCCGCTTTACGGAAAGGGTAAAAATATCCGCGACTGGATTTATGTTGATGATCATAACGCGGGAGTAGAAGCTGTTATTATGAAGGGGAAAATCGGTGAAACATATTGCCTGGGCGGAGAAAACGAACTAAGCAATATGGATATAACCAGAAAATTGTTAGATTTAATGGGAAAAAGTGAAAGTGAAATAAAATATGTCAAAGACCGGCCCGGGCATGACTTTCGCTACGCCATGGATATATCAAAAGCCAAAAAAGAATTGGACTGGAGGCCGCGGACAGATTTTGATGACGGGCTTAAAAAAACAATTGATTGGTATAGAAAAAATAAAGATTGGTGGGAGCGGATTAAAAGCGGAGAATATAGGGAGCAAGAAAACAAAAAAGCAAGAAAGCAAGAAAACAATAAAGCAAGAAAACAAAAAAACAATATAAATATTATTAAGTTTTAGCATGTTTATTAAGCAGAATGATAAAATTTTAATTCTTGGCGCTAAAGGTAATCTAGGTAGGGAGTTGGCACGGGTTTTGGGTAACGATTATCGTTTAATTCTTTGGGATAGGGAGGAAATAGATATTACCGATAAAGAGCTTGTCGCTGATAAAATAAAAGAAATAAAGCCTAATTTTATAATTAACGCGGCCGCTTATAACGCGGTTGATAAATGTGAAGAATCCGAAGATGAATTTGATTTAGCAAAAAAGGTAAACGGAGAGGCAGTAGGCTATTTAGCGGAAATTGCCATAGAAATAGATGCAATATTAGTGCATTATAGCAGCGACTATGTTTTTAGTGGCGAAAATAAAAAAGGCTACAAAGAAGACGATAAACCATCGCCGGTCAACAAGTACGGGGAATCAAAACTGTTGGGAGAAAAAGAACTAATAAAAAGAAGCGGCCAGGGCTTGAAATGGTATCTGGTGAGAACCTCCAAATTATTCGGCCCGGAAGGGGAGAGCGGTGTCAGTAAGCCGAGTTTTTTTAGTATTATGCATAAACTAAGCGAGAAGCGTGAAGTGTTGGATGTTATTGATGAGGAGGTTAGCTGTTTTACATATACTACAGATTTAGCAAGCTCCACAAAAGAATTAATTGAGAGCGGTAAGGACAGTGGTATTTACCATATAATAAACAGTGGCCCGTGTACCTGGTATGAGGCGGCAAAGACATATTTTAAATTAGCCGGTATAAAAGTTAAAGTAAAGCCGGTTAAATCCGACAAATTTCCCCGCCCGGCCAAGCGCCCGAAATATTCAGTATTACTAAATACAAAATTAAAACCACTTCAAAGCTATGAAGAAGCACTTAAAGAATATCTGGAAAGCTTAAAAAAATAAAAGATAAAAATTTTAATAAGCATCTAAAAACTTTTTATTTTAACTTTATAAACTTTATACTAAGCCTATGAAAGGAATAATTTTAGCGGGCGGGACTGCTACCAGGCTGTTTCCGCTAACCGCCACAACCAGTAAACAACTATTGCCGGTTTACGACCGACAGATGATTTTTTATCCTTTAAATGTGCTGGTTAAGGCGGGAATAAAAGAGATTTTAATAATAGTGGCGCCGGAACATTCCGGGCAGTATATAAATTTGCTTGGGTCAATTTTTGAGAAACATAATATAAACATTGATTTCAAGGTGCAGAAAGTGCCGCGTGGCCTGGCTGATGCCTTTATAGTGGGAGAGGATTTTATTGACGATGATAGCGTGGCTATGATTTTAGGGGATAATATTTTTGAGGATGATTTAAGTAAAGATATTATGAATTTTAAGTCCGGCGGCAGGGTGTTTGCCAAAGAAGTTCCTGATCCCGAGCGTTTTGGGATTGTTGAGTTTGATGCCGATAAAAATGCTGTATCAATAGAGGAAAAGCCGGAAAAGCCAAAAAGTAATTTCTGCGTTACCGGTATTTATGTTTATGATAATCGAGTCGCTGGCATAGCCAAAAATTTAAAACCTTCCGAACGCGGAGAAATTGAAATTACGGACATTAATAACTGGTATTTAAATAAAGGAGAGCTTGATGTAAGGATATTAGCCGGAGAATGGCTTGATGCCGGGACTTATGATTCCTTGCTTGACGCCGGCAATGTTGTCAGAGAAAAAGAAATATATAAAAAATTCCATCCGGTAATAAATGAGTCTATCAAAGATTTTAATGAAGAATTAAAGATAATAGCCAAGAAAAGATTAAATTGAAAAACCATGAAATTAGTAATAGGATTTATAACATACGGAGATTTAACGGCAAAATATTTGCCGTATTTTTTGGAAAGTTTAAAAAAACAAAGTTTTAAAGATTTTAAAATAATCGCGGTAGACAATACTGAAAGCGCCGAAAATCCCAATAAAAAGTATATAACCGGAAAATATCCGGAATTTAGCCTAAAATGGATGGGTGGCAATCTTGGATTTGCCAAAGCCAATAATATAATAATTAATTTGGGGCGTAAGCATAATCCTGAATATATATTATTATTAAATCCGGACATGATACTCCAGACGGACGCAGCCGAAAAGCTAGTGAGGATTTTGGATAATAACCGAGAATTAGGCTCTGTTTGCCCGAAAATTTTACAGTGGGATTTTACAGGTAACAAAAAGACTAAAATAATAGACAGCTGCGGCATTAAGGAAACCGGCGCTTTAAGGTTTGTGGATATTGGACAGGGAGAAGAAGATTTGGGCCAATATGATAAAGCGAAAATTTTAGGCCCGTCCGGCGCGGCTGCCATGTATCGGGTTAGCGCGATAAAAAAAGCAAGCTTCATTCCCTCTCCTTGCCAAGGAGAGGGGCAGGGTGAGGTCCAATATTTTGATGAATTAATGTTTATGTACAAAGAAGATTGCGATTTGGCGTATCGCTTAAAGTTGGCAGGATACAAGTCAAAACTTGTTTCTGATGCCATAGTTTATCACGATCGCACGGCTGGCGGAAAAGGAAAGGGCGATATGGCCGTAGCCGTTAACAGGCGCCGCAAAAGCCAGCAGATAAAAAAATGGTCATTTTTAAACCAGCAGATCATTTTTTCTAAATACTGGAGCCTGCAAAGTTTAATCGGGAAATTGTCTATTATTGTTTACCAAAAAAAAATGATTTTGTTTATTTTATTTTTCGAACAGTATTTGCTACGGCAATTTGTGCAATTATTTAAGATAAGAAAAAGTATTAAAAAATATAAAAAGTCTATAAGTTCAAATATTTAGTACTTTCTACTTTTTACTTTATAACTTCGCGCATGGAACTATCAATAATAATCGTATCCTGGAACGTAAAAGATAGATTAAGGGAGAATTTAAAGGCTTTAGAAAAAACTAAAGGTGATTTTTTATATGAAGTAATTGTCGTGGATAATAATTCCGAAGACGGAACGCCCGAGATGGTGGAAAAAGAATTTCCGCACGTATTATTGGTAAAAAATAATGCCAATGTCGGTTTTGCCAAAGCCAACAATCAGGCTTTAAGGCAAGTTGAGAGCGATTTTGTTTTGCTTTTAAATCCGGACATGCTTCCCCGGGAAGACACTTTATTAAATATGCTGAATTGGATGAAAAATAACCCGCAGGCGAGTGTCGCGGGATGTAATTTGGTTAATGAACAAGGCGAAACCATAAAACATGTCCGTTGTTTTCCGAGCATCTCCGACCAGCTGGCCATAGTGTTAAAATTGCCGCATATTTTTAAAAATATATTAAAAAAATATATTAGAGAGGACTTTGATTACACTAAAGACGCAAAAGTTGATTCTGTTCGGGGCGGATTTTTTATGATAAATCGTCTGGTTATATCTGATTTAAAGAAGTTTTTAAATTGCACTTTGCCTTTGCTTGACGAAGGATATTTTCTTTGGTTTGAAGAAGTTGATTATTGCCAACAGATAAAAAAAGCCGGGGGGGAAGTGTGGTACACGCCGGCGGCAAAGTGCGTTGATTATATCGGTCAAAGTTTCAAACAAGTGCCTCGCGGCCAAGCCCAGAAATATTTTCGTAATTCACAGCTTAAATATTTTAAAAAATGGCATCCGGCCTGGCAGTATCACGCACTGAAAACAGTTTGGTTGTTAGGAATTATTATATCTAAAATTAGCGAAAAATTTAATATAAAAAGTAAAGCTAAGACATAGAAAAAATAAATGCAAAAAAATGTTGCTATTATTATAAGTCCGAATTGGCGGGATTATGCAAAAAAGTATTTAGATGAATGTATCAAAAGCATTCGAAGGCAGGATTACCCGGGTGAATTAAAAATTTATTTAACTGATAACGAAACCAGTCCGGAAAGTTTCGAGTTTCTAAAAAAATTAGTCCCTGAAGCAGAGCTGGTATTAAATAAAACCAACGACGGTTTTGCTAAAGGTAATAACGATTGCATAAAATTAGCCTTATCCCAGGGTTTTGATTATATCATTCTTTTTAATATGGACACGGTTGTTGAACCGAATTGCGTCAGAGAATTAGTTAAAACAGCCGAAAGCGACGAAAAAATCGGCGCAGTCCAGGCACGTCTTATGCTTTGGCCGGATAAAGATACAATAAACAGCCTCGGCAACACAACCCATTTTCTTGGATTCGGATATTCACTGGGTTATAAAGAAAAAATTAGAAATTATCAGCCCAAGACTAATCCGCCTCGGGGGGATAATTTAGAAATTAGTAATTTAATTGGTTATCCTTCCGGCGCAGCCGTTTTATTTAAGCGTGAAATTTTAGAAAAAGTCGGCCTTTTTGACGAAGAATATTGGATGTATAACGAGGACCAGGAATTAGGCTGGAGGATATGGCTAGCCGGATATAAATGTATTATAGCGCCAAAGGCCGTAGTGTATCATAAATACAAATTTGCCAAGTCTATAAAACAATATTATTTTATGGACCGGAATCGAATAATTTCGATTTTAAAGTGCTATCATGCTTTAACTTTGCTTTTAATTTTACCGGCATTTATAATAATGGAATTAGGCCTAGTGTTATTTTCTTTTAAAACCGGCTGGTTCAAGGAAAAATTAAAAGTCTGGAAATATTTTATAAATTTATCAAATTGGATATATTTAATAAAAAGCAGGAGAAAAATACAAAAATCAAGAAAAGTCAAAGACCGTGAAATTATAAAATTAATAACCGGTAAAATTTGGTATCAAGAAATAGACGATAAAAAATTAAATTTCATAAACCCAATATTTAATTTATATTGGAATATTGTCAAAAAAATAATAATTTGGTAAATAAATTAGTTGAAAGTAAAAAGTTATAAAGTAGAAAGTTTTTATTTTATAACTTTCTACTTTATAACTTTTAACTAGCGCTAGCGCCATGGATATATCTATCGTAATATTAAATTATAAATCAAAGGGTTTTACCTTGAATTGCATAAAATCCATCAAAGAAGCGGATTTTGGCGTTTTAAAATACGAAATTATCGTGGTTGACAATAATTCAGGGGACAGTATTGGCGAAATAATAAAATGGCAATACCCGGAAATTATTTTTATCCAAAATAAAAAAAATATAGGCCATGGAGCAGGCAACAATGTGGGCATAAAAAGAGCGCAGGGAAAATATATTTCCATCACTAACGCTGATACTATTTTATTTAAAGATACTTTTAGAAAATTATATGATTACATGGAAGTGAATAAAAATGTGGGCATGGTTGGACCCAAACAATTAAATCCGGATAAATCTATTCAGTATTCTTGTTTTCGTTCATATAAATTATTTACACCGCTTTATCGCCGGACGCCAATCGGAAAATTTAAATTTGCACAAAAAGATATTGATAGATTCTTAATGAAAGATTATAGCCATAAAACGGAAAAGGAAGTTAGTTGGCTCTTGGGTTCATTTATGTTTTGCCGCGAGAAAGCCCTGGGGGAAGTCGGACTATTTGATGAGCGCTATTTTTTATATCTTGAAGACACCGATCTTTGCCGAAGGTTCTGGAATAAAAAATGGAAAGTTGTTTATTATCCCGAGGCAGAGATAATCCATAACCATGCCAGAGAAAGCGCCAAGGAGAAATGGTATAAATTTTTTAGAAGCAAAACCGCCCGTTACCATATAATTTCCTGGATTAAATATTTGAAAAAATGGGGATTAAAATAATTTGAGATTTAAAATTTGAGATTTAAAATTTGAGATTTAAAATTAATATTTTAATAAGATTAGTGGCTGTATTCGAATTTACGATACGTATTATTCGTATACATTCACGGATTTGGATTATTTATGAAGATAAAAAAAGCCATAGTGGCTGTGGCTGGGTCAGGCACCCGGTTTTTGCCGGTTACAAAATCAATGCCCAAGGAAATGCTTCCGATTATTGATAAACCAATAATTCAGTTGATAGTAGAGGAATTGGTGGAAGCCGGCATTGAAGATATAATAATGGTTACCAAATGGGACAAGAAGCCCCTGGAAGATCATTTTGATTATAATTGGGCTTTAGCTAATGAATTAAAAAGGGCCGGAAAAATTGAACTGTTGGAAAAAGTAAAAAAAATCGCCGATATGGCTAATTTTATATATGTCCGGCAAAAAGGCGCCTATGGAAACGGGACGCCGATTTTATCAGCTGCTTCGTTGGTGCAAAATGAGCCGTTTATATATTGTTATGGGGATGATTTGGTAAAATCCAAAAGTTCTTTTACTAAACAGATGGTAAAAGATTATGAGAAAAACGGGAATTTATTGATGGGAGTCCAGGAAATACCACAAAAAGATGTTGTGCGCTACGGAGTCGTAAAATTAGCAAAAAATACTATGCGATTAGAGGGGATAGTAGAAAAACCGGCAGTTGACAAAACGCCTTCCAATTACGCGGTTTTTGGCCGTTTTATTTTAAATCAAAAGATAATAGATATTTTAAAAAATACCCCGCTAGGCAAAGGAAGCGAATTATGGCTTACTGACGCGATAGAAAAATATGTTAAAAAAGGCGGTGAATTTTACGCTAAAAAAGTGGAAAATGGTGAATGGTTGACGACCGGTGATCCGCTTAATTATTTAAAAGCGGTATTAAAATACGCTTTAGACAGGGACGATATCGGACCAGAGATTATTAAGTATTTTAAGTAACTACAAAGTTAAACGCAAAAAGAACGAAAAAAGAACGAGTTGCGCGAAAAAAATTAAGCCGTTTTAATTTATTTCGCGCAATTCGTTTTTTTTTGCTTTTTATTAAATAGAGAGTTTATAAATTCCTTCCTGGTTGCCGATTTTGGAATAAAAATATAGTGTATCTCCCTTCCCGTTGATTTGCAGGCCGGAAATTACATCAAGCTCAATTAAATTCGTTATATTGCGTTTTTCCCTGTCGTCAAGCTCAATCGTATTAATACTGTTGTCTGTCGAGTAGATTACGTAATTATTATTCGGATGCCAGATAATTTTATTAATTTTTGAACTGATTCTGGTTAAGAGTTCTTTTTTAAAATTTACCAGATCAAGCGTCCAAATTTCAAAATCGTTGGCATATAATAATTTATTGTCGTTAATCCAAAAAGTCTTATTTACATTGTTAACGGTTTCCCTTAGTGGCCGCAAATCGGAAAACGGGTCAATTAAATAGAGAATATTATAAGCTGTATCGTAAAGATTAACAAACTTATTTTTTTGGTTTAAAAAAATATAGGTCGAATAAGGCAATTTTATTTTTTTTATAATAGTATAGTCCTTTAAAGAAAAAATATTCAGCTCAGCCGTATGATCGGCTAACTTTGTATAGTAAATATTATTATCAATCAATAAGTAATCGTTAATGCCGTTTTCATTAATTATTGTATCATTAATTTTTGCGTTTATGTCATATTGGTAAAGGCCGTTTTGGGTATTATAAAAAATAGTATTATTATTATCCCCCCATTTTATATTTTTTTGTATGCCGATAATGTCGCTTAAAATTAGCGGATTTGCCCAATTATTAATATTAAAGACGTATTGTCCTAATATTAAATTTTCTTCGTCGGGAGACCACGAAATATTTGTGTTTAGCTGGCTGACTGGGCTTGTACTTGATGAAGCGTAAAAATCAATTTGTTCATTGTTTAAATTTAGTATTACGGCTTTATTATTATTAAAAGCTGCCAGATTTTTTTTGTCAGGCGACATTACCAGTTCGCTGTATACTCCTTTTACGGCTAAAGTCGGCAGGTCATTTTTAAAAAGATAAATATCTTCGGCAAAAGTTGATTCTCCTGGCTGGATGCTTAATTTTTTTTCCCAAGGCCAATAGCCTTCTGTTTTTAAGGAAATTTTATAATCTCCGGGACGGAGATTTTTAATTTTTGCCGGTGTTTTAATATAGCTTTGGTCTTGGGAAAAATATTTTTTAAAGAAGGTTTGCTGGATTTTATCGTTTAAATATATTTCAGCTCCCCGCGGCTCCGAATCAATTATTAAAATGCCGGTTTTTTCCACGGAAAAATTTTTATTTACGGAATAGCCCGCCGCGTAAAGGCAGATGAGCGGGGTAATAACAATAAATAAAAGTATAAAAAAAATATATAATAATCGTCTTTGATTAAGTGTCATAATTTTATAAATTAAGAGTGCCGATTCGTTTAATGTCAGCTCCAAGCAATCGCAGCCGGCCGTCAATATCCTCGTAGCCGCGGTCAATTTGATATATATTGTCTATTTCAGTCTGGCCCCTGGCCGCTAAAGCGGCGATTATCATAGCTATGCCGGCCCGCAAATCGGGACTGGTTAATTTTCTGGAATATAATTTGCTTGGGCCATTAACGACTACCCGATGAGGGTCGCACATAATTATGTCCGCTCCCATTTGTGATAATAGATCTACAAACAATAATCGCCGGTCGTAAATTGTTTCATGTATAATCGAAGAGCCTTCCGCTTGAGTCATAAGGACAGTATAGGGAGACTGCAGATCGGTGGGGAAGCCGGGGTATTCATGGGTTTTTATACTGTAAGGTTTTATTTTTTTCGCGGGGATTATTTTTAAATAATCTTTGCCCTCCTTAAAAGGAATTCCGATTTTATTAAATATTTTTAATAAAATTCTTATATGTTCGGGATGGCATTTATTTATTAAGAATTCCGATTTTGTTGCTGCTGCCATAATAGCGAATGAACCCGTTTCTATTCGGTCGGGAATTACTCGATAGCTGCCGGCATTAATTTTGTTTACTCCATTAATTAATATCGTAGGTGTGCCGGCGCCTTTTATTTTAGCTCCTTGGGAATTTAGATAGTCAGCTAAAGCTTTTATTTCCGGCTCCATAGCGCAATTTTTTAATGTGGTGGCTCCGGAAGCAAAAACCGCGGCCATCATCATGGATTCCGTGGCAGTAACGCTTATAAGAGTAAAGAAATATTCGCAGCCTTTTAGTTTATTGGCTTTAATATGGTAATAATTATTGTCTTCATTAATCTCCGCGCCTAGCGCCTTAAAACCTTCAAGAAATAAATCTATTGGACGGCCGCCAGCTCCAATAACACAGCCTCCCGGA
>QMNH01000006.1 GCA_003647675.1 Candidatus Falkowiibacteriota bacterium
GACGACGACGGCATAGTGCATGTAAGGCCGTTCGTATTCTGCCCAACGCGCGGGATCGAGGAGCGCAGCAAACGCGACCGCGCGCCATATGACGTGTGGTGTCGTGATGGTTTCATGATTCCGATAGGCGGCGAGGTAATGGATTATGACCAGATAGCGGTATATTTGCGCGACAGCCTGGCGGATATGGGCATCGTTGTAGAACAAGTGCATTATGACCGATGGAAAATAAACGATTTTCAAGCGGCGTGTGATAGGCAAAGCGCATTAACCGATGCGGAATTTATACCAGTCGGGCAGGGTTTCAAAGATATGGGCGTTCGTTGCGATTGCCTGTTAAACAATATGCTGGAATCTAAGATAAAACACGGCGGGCATCCATTGTTGACTATGGCGGCATCAAACGCCATAGCGGTGCGCGACCCGGCCGGGTCTGTGAAATTAGACAAATCGAAATCGACGCGGCGTATTGATCCATTAGTGGGTATGGTACAGGCGGTGTACCCTTTATTGGACGGCGAGGGCGACGGGCAGATGGAAATAGAATTATGGATAGGATAAGGGCGTTGACGTTATGAGTCATTCGTTAAGGATAGATATTGTAAGGTGTATTGATGCGATAGAGTGCGGGCGCGTGTCGGCAGATAATAGGGCGCTATTTATAAAATATCTAAAAGCAGTCAAGGCCGGGCGCGTTTTGTTTGGGATACAAAACACATTAACAGAGTGTATCGGCTGCACGACCGAGGCGCAAAAGGAACGGGCGTTATTGTCGAATACCGTATTCAACAATCAGCCGGAATGGATCGCCTGGATATTGTGGGAATTTGGGATTGATATATATATTAGAAAATAGACGGTAGACGGACGGCGGGAACGCGCATATATTCACAAATTCCGAACCGGGGAAAATACAATGCCGTTAGATAAGCACGTTATTAAGACAGGTAGGCAATCTGAAAGCGACCCGTATAAATTCGTATTATCGACGAGCGACGTAGACAGGGACGGCGACGTGGTGGTTCCCGACGGGATCAGCCTAAAAGACTTCAAAAAAAACCCAATAGCGTTATTCTCACACAATCATAATTTCCCGATAGGTACATGGGAAAATTTACGCGTCGAAGGCAAACGCCTGGTAGGTGATTTATTCCTTGCAGCGGCGGGAACGTCGAAGCTGGTAGACGAGGTGCGCAGCCTGGTAGAGCAGAGAATACTAAAAGCGGTATCTATTGGTTTTAGTGTTAGTGACTATACAGAGATCAAACAGACCGGCGGGTATCGTTTCGAAAAAACAGAATTACACGAGGCGTCGTTGGTTGCCGTTCCGGCGAATCAAAACGCATTAATGGTAAAAGGCTTATCAGCCGAATCTAAAGCATTATTTTTCACCGATTCAAAAAGCAGCAATCCGCGCGCGGGATCGGTAAGCGACCAGACGCCGCCAGGCGCTACATTCTCACAATCAATCAAAGGACATAAACCAATGAGTATTGCAGACCGCATCAAAGCGAAGCAAGGACGGAAGGTAGCTATTCTGGATCGCATGACAGAACTGAAAGCGATGGCAGAGGGCGACGACGAATTAACAGAAGATCAGCAAGCAGAAATTGAAGCGTTGACCGATGAAATGACGACCGTTAAGGGTTCGATTAAATCACTGGAATCAATCGAGGCAAGTTTGCAAGCAACGGCGGAGCCGGTAAACAAACTGGCGCGCCCTGGTCGCGTTGCCGGTGAGGCAGCGCCAAAGAACGACGGCGCGTTATTGATTAAAGCGGCCGCCGTAAATTTTCTCGCGCATATCGAAAAGAAATCACCAGCGCAGATTATGAAAGAACGGTATGCCGACGACGACCAGTTAAGCTCAGTTGTTAAAACAGCGGTGGCCGGTGCAGATACCACAACCGCCGGATGGGCGGCGGAACTGGTAGGAGAAAGCGTTGTAGGTTTTCTGGATCAGCTAAAGCCGGTATCAGTCTATGCACAAGCGGCCGCAATGGGTTTGTCCATTCCGTTTGGTAATTCTGGCAGTATTAAAGTACCAGCGCGGGCCGGAACTATTCTTGATCTAGCGGGCGCATTTATTGGGGAATCGGGCGTAATCCCCGTAAAGCAGGGCGCATTTTCATCAATTACGATTAATCGTTATAAACTGGGCGTTATGTCGGTATTCTCGAAAGAGTTGGCGCGCAGTTCAACGCCACAGATCGAAACCGTATTACGACAGGCAATGATCGACGATACGGCAAATGCACTAGATAATGCGTTTCTAGATGCAAGTGCGGCGGTAACAGGTGTGCGGCCAGCGGGCATTATGGCTGGTATTACTGGTACAGTGTCGGCGGGTGATACGCTCGATAATATCATTACCGACTTGCGCGTATTGATGGAGTCATTAGCCAGCGTTAACGCGGGCCAGAAACCCGTATTCATGTTGAATACGGCGCGCATTATCGGATTGTCAACGGTTACAAATGCGACAGGTAGTTTTGTATTCCGTGATGAAATCGGACAAGGCCGTATCATGGGTATTCCATTTATCGCGTCAACTAACGTTCCATCCGATGAAGTGATGATTCTGGACGCGGCTCACCTTGCCACAGCATTTGGAACGCCAGAAATCGAGGCCAGCGACGTTGCAACACTGACAATGGCGAACGCCGACGGAACTGCACCAACACAAGCTACAGACGGCGCGGGCGCATTGGGTACGGCAGAGCAGGTGCAACCAGATAGCGGTATTAGCGTTGCGGGTGGTGCGGATAGTGGGGTAGCGACGGCCGGTTATCAGGCACAGTCTATGTTTCAGACCTGGCAGATAGCCGTAAGGAATGTAACGCCGATTTCATGGGCGCTTATGCGCGCGGGTATCGTTGATCGTATTACCGGCGTTAGTTGGTAATACGCTTTTTGTTAGTTAGATCATAACCCGGCCACAATGGCCGGGTTGTTTTAACCAAGGGGGCGTATCGTGGCAATACAGCAAATAACTATATGGGACGGTATCAGATTTTCTAAAATACCGGAATCCGAAGCGGTAGAACTAGAGGCGGCCGGAAAGTGCCAAATTATTCGGGGTTGTATGTCGGGGCCGGAATTCAAAACGCGCGACCAGATGGGCGGTTATAAAACGCGCGAAATGACGCCAGAAAAGAAAACACCAAAGAAAAGGGCGAAAAAGAAAGCGGCGGCTAAATAATGGGCGCGTTGGCAATCGTTAAGAATTGGTTAGGCGTTAACGCAACGCAGGGCGGAGCAATACCGATATCGTGGCCGCAAAATTACTGGCAGCGTTACATGGCGCCGACAGTAAACGATGCGTGTGCAATGGTTGGCGCTTGCGCGGATGCGTATAGCCAAACAGCCGCACTATTGCCGACACAGCACACAAAGAAAAACGAACGGGGCGGCCTGGATATACTGAATTCAGCGGCAACCAGGGTATTGAGAAGCCCGAACGCATACCAAACAGGGTCAGACTTTCGGTTAAATATGGTACGTCGGTTGATTACGACCGGGAACGCATACGCGGTTGCCATGCGAAACAACCGCAACGAAGTAATCGAATTGCACGTTGTATCATCGCAGGGAACCGAACCGTATATAGACGCCGATAGCGGCGCGATATTTTACGCCGTTGGGGATAATCCTTTTGTTGGCGATATCGACGCATTAATACCGGCGCGCGATGTTTTACATATCAAACTATATACGCCTAAACATCCGCTAGTTGGTGTTAGCCCGATAGAAAACGCGGCCGCTAGCATTGCAGCGAATCAGGCGATAACGGCTCACCAGGCGTCATTTTTTAATAATATGTCGCGGCCGTCGGGTGTGTTATCGACAGACCAGGTATTAAAAGCGGATCAGATAACAACGTTACGCGCAGCATGGGAGGAGCAAAGCACAGGATTAAACAGCGGGAAAATGCCAATACTGTTTGGTGGTTTGAAGTTTCAGCCAATGTCGTTAAATAGCCAGGACGCGCAGTTAGTGGAGGCGTTTGGAATGACGAACGAAGATATCGCGCGCGCCTTCCGTGTGCCGTTGGCATTGGTTGGCGATAACCGCAATTCGACTTATAACAATGTTGAGCAATTAATAAACGCCTGGTTAACGCAGGGTTTGGGTTTTGTTCTAGAGCATACCGAGGCGGCATTAGATAAATTCTTTAATCTACCAGCCGACGAGCATATAAACTTTGAAACCGACATATCGTTATTGCGTACTGATTTCGATATGAGAATCGACGCATTAACTAAAGGTATTCAAGGCGGTTTATATTCGCCGAATGAGGCCAGAGCAAAGGAACGGTTGCCAGCTATGCCGAACGGCGACGAGCCAAGATTACAGGCGCAGGTGATACCATTAAGTCAAAACGGCATGATCGAGCCAGAGCCAGAGCCAGAGCCAGAACCGGAGCCGACCGAGGAAGATTTAGAGGCGGAATATCGCGCAGAATTCGAGAAATGTATAAATGGATAAGTCGAAAAAATCGTTAATAAAAACAATCGCCGACCTATTCAAAACCGAGCGTGAGCGAACCGACGACAAAATTTACGAAACCGTAATAGAAACCGTCGATAAAATGTCGCCAGGTATGAAGGGCGAACCAGGATCACCAGGTGAGCCAGGCGCTACTGGCTCACCAGGTGAGCCAGGTACAGACCGTATTGCTATTGCGCCGCGTCGGATCGCGGGCGATGTTAGCGTTGAAAAAAACGAACTGGTATATAGCCAGGGCGGTTTATTTCAGGCAATACGGCGGTCAGATGGTGATCCAGAAAACGACCCAGGCAGTTACGAATGCGTGATATCCGGCGTTGCCGAAGTCGAATTTACAGAGCAATGGGAAACCCGAACGCTAGACGTATACGCCAGGTTATCGGATGGCGGTATACAAAAGGCGTCATTCCCGATGGGGCCGCGTTTTCTAAAGTCGGTTGCGGGCGTCAAGATCATAGAGGGCGACTGGTTATACAACGGTAAACATTTGTTAATTGCAGAAACCGACGACGCCGTATGGCCGGACGGGTGGACAGATATAAATCTGTCTATCAAGGGCGAGCAAGGCAGCCGGGGCCGTCGTGGTGTGCCTGGCGACCAGGGCGCGCGGGGTATCGGTATTGCAGATATCGGAATAGAACAAAACCATATCATCGTTGAATTAACCAACGGCGAAATAAAAACACTTAATATTGATTATGTTGGTGGGGAACAGCCAGAACAGCCGATTAAATCATATCAGGGTTATTATGATAAGGATTCAACGTATATAGCGGGCGACGTTGTAACGACCGCCAGCGGGTTATTTCTGGCCCTGGTTAATGACCCCGGCGGCGACCTGTTAGACAGTGAACGATGGGCTAAAATGCTAGGCACATTAAACCAGCCTGGCGGGTTCTTACAAGCGCCTATGGTATGGCGCGGTGCGTGGCGGGCGTCGGAATATAAAACCAGCGAGGTTGTTACCGATGAAGGCTGGCTAATGATATCAAATACAAAGACCAGCGACCGGGCCGCACCACAACCGACCGGCGGCGAGTTTGTGCCGTCGTCGTTAGAACCATTGTTCCCGCCGGTATTTGCGCCGCAAAGTTTTGCATCGGCCGATATCATTACGATAGTGCAGCGATATACATTTGCAAACGCGGGCATGATTAACGGTTTTAGGTATTACGTGCCGCCGTCGTTGGAGGGTTCAGCAATGCGCGTTAGCGTTGTTACAGATCCGGTAGGCAATCCGAACAGCGCAATAATGATACCGGAATTTACTATACCAACGGGCGTTGGGGATCAGTGGGTAACGAAAGACGTTAACCGATTTTCACCAGCGAACCAGGTTTATGACGTAGTAATGCAGATATTACCAACGGCGGGCGAAATAACGTTTACCGGGGACTGGGATTATATACAGGATAACGGGGGCGACCCAGGCGCGGGCCAGATATACCACAATGGCGGCGGCAATACTGACACGATATATATTAACGAAACAGACGACGCGGCGGCCGACAGAAGCGCAGAGCTTGATTTATTATCGGCCGGTTCAAGCATTGTAATGACTGGCGGTTTAACCTGGCAGATTGATGTAATTACAAAAACCGGCGGCGTGTATACGGCGACGGTAACGCCAGCATCGAGGGCGGGGGAACAATTAACAACGTTTGCATTTACTTATTATGGCCTGGGGACTATTGATTATTTTACCGATGCGGCGTTTTTTACCGCAGCAACGGGAATACAGTCATTTGCAATAGCGGCGGTATATGATCCATTGACCGCGTTAACGTCAGACTGTCAGATGATGGATTTAGTTGTGCAGGGGTACGCGGAGTCTCCTGATTGGGATTTTATGAGCGTGGCGGGTGATGTTAGCGCCAGCGGTTCGAGCGCGCTAGATTCAATGGATTATCAATTTGATTCATTGTCGGCAACCGTTACAGATGTTTCAAACGTGTGGCCGGTAGATCCAGATACGGTAGGGGTCGACCAGGTGCAGGTAAGAATACAACACGACGTATCCGGCGGGTTATATCAATTCGGGTTATCGACGACGGCGCAAATAAACGCAACGGGTAACTCTATCGAAACACGGTTTAGCCTGGACGGCGGCACAAGTTGGGAACAACAGGAAAAGGAAAGCAAGGATGGAACCGACAGGCTGTTTACAGATTATTTATTCCCATTGCCGTTAGACGCCGGGCCGGTTGATCTGATAGTGCAGGTTAAAAAGGAAAACGCCGCGAATACATTAGATGTATTTTTTGCTAACGTTTGGTTAACGAGGGTTAAGTAATGACTTTTGATTTAGCAGCGGCAAAGGCCAGATTGAATATCGTCGATACGTCGAAGGACGTAGAAATTCAAAACGCACTTGATATAAGTCAAGGGATAGTGGAAAACTATCTTGATCGAAAGCTAGACGACGCGGCCGAGGTTGAGACTTTTTACAGTGTATCGAATCAGACGTTGCAGGTACGCCGGTTTCCGATTACAGCGGTAAATTCGATAACCGAAGGCGTGGCGGCGCAAGTGGATTTAGAAAAAGGAATTATATACTTTCGTAATGCGTTAATTGCCGAAGCGGTAGAGGTTGATTACCAGGGCGGATATGCCGTGTTGCCGCCAGATTTAGAGGAGGCAATGTGGCAGGTATTTGATTATATATGGCTAAAAGTCGATAACCCAGGGGGCAGCGTTGCGGCGGGTGCGATAGACCGCATAACAATTCCAGATGTAGGTACTATCAGTTATGCGACGAATGGGGACGGCGTACCAGAAGGGCCGTTTACAGGTGTCGCATATATGCTAGATAGTTACCGGCGGTTATCATGTTAGGTACGTTTGTCGTGCTGGCAATATTGTTTATTGCGGGGTGTACGTATATCGACGTATCGGGCGACAATAACGGAATTGATAGCGTTAACGATGGGGGGGTGGTTGAGGTGGAAGCGTCGCAAGATGTTGATGCAGACATTAACGCCGACGAAACAAAAGATTCGGTCCAAAAACCAGAGGGAAAAAATGTTACCGGAGAGTGACAAAGCGACATACCGTAAGGCATGGAACGACGCTATAAATTTGCTAGGCGTAAGCGCGACATTGAACGCGGGCGGCACAGACTATCCGGTTATAATCGGATTTCAAAAACCCAGGGATGCGCAAATAATAAACGAATACACCGAGGAGGCGCGGGTATTAACACTAAGGGTTTTGGACATACCAGGCGTTACGCCAATAGCGAACGATTCTATAACTATGCCTGGCGGTGAAGAGTACGCAATAAAGGAATTACATACTGTTAATATTAACGATATTTTGATGGGTTGGCGGGCGGTATGTCTAGGCTAGTAGTCAGGGAAGCGTTCAGAAATGAAATGATCGCCTTCGCCGCCGGTTATGCGCCGCCGTTTGCCTTTTATGACACGATAGACAAAACGCACAAAGTTAATGATCCTACCTGGGCGACGGTTGAATTTTTCACCGAGTATACTGACCGCCTATGTTACGGCGGCCAAAAACAACAGGAAGTCGGAACGGTTGACGTTACAGTATTTACCAAAGCGGGCGCGGGTGATACGGAGGCCGTAACAATCGGCGACGCGATACAAGATTATTTCTTAACGGTTAACATGGCAGATGTAGAAGTGAGCGACACGACGGCGGCCAGCGAATACACGGCGGGCGACGTTGGCGGCAAGTATTACGGTATTACGATTTCAATAGAATATAATTATTTTTATTAACACGGCGCAAGCCGGGAGTAAAACAAAATGGGCGTTACAAATACCAAAGGATTAAAGGTGTTAATGTCAACGGGAACCGTACCAGGTGCGGTAATACCGACCGCCATTACGTCGGCCGCGCCAGCGGTTGTTACCGTGGCCGATACAGCCGGTATGGCAGATGGTCAGGTGGTAAAAATGACTGATACAGGTTTTGAAGAACTGGACGGGCAATTATTTGTCGTTGGCGGTTTAACAGGGACGGATTTTAACCTGGTTGGATCAGATACAACCAACACAACCGGAACGCTTGCAGTAACGCCACTGGCGACCTATTACGATGATACGACGGATATGGAGCAGTTGTGCCTGTCTACCATCGGCGTTAATCCAGAAACGTCAACGCCGGTTAGCGTGGCGACTTTTTGCGATACGTCGGCGCAAGTGGATGGCATCGAGGCGGGCGCGGGTACCATAGACCTGGGTTTCTGGTTGGATAAAGACGACGCGGGTTACGCGGCGCTAATGGCGGCGGAGAGTGACAGCGCCGAACGTGTTTTTAAAATAACATTCCCTGGCGGCAATGGGGATATGGTTTTTGAGGGTACGGTTTCTGGGTTGAATTTTACCGACATACCGTTAGACGGAAGCCCGGCTCTGATTGCGAATATTACGCTAGTATCCAAATATGAGCATAGATTCTAGTATGAGGGTATTGCAAACGGATATACCAGGTATCGGGCCGTGTGAATTGCGCGAACCGTTGTTAAAGACGGTTCGGCCGTTCCTGGGATTAATAGGGACGGATACACAGGAATTCATGATTAATATCTTGAATGTATGCGTATACCAGGGCGACCAGCATATAGCGAACGTCGATAACGTTATAGGGTTGTCGGCGTTGCAGTCATTAATGCCGTTGTTATCCGAGTTATTGGGATTCGATGAAGAACCGGAGGGCGACGAGGGAAACGACTAACGGCCGACGAGTGGTTTATGTATTCGTTAGCCGATAACCTTAACTGCTTTGTTTGTGACCTGGAGCGTATGCCGTTCACAGAATTGCTAGGCTGGTCGAAATACCACAGGCAGAAAAGCGAGGCGCAGCAAGCAGAGCCGGAGCTAGACTGGTCAAAACCCGAAACCGTGGCGAATGTGTTTAAATTATGACAGACAAAGCAAAATTTGAACTGGTTGGCGTAAAGCAGTTAATCGACGCGTTAAGGGCGGTAGGGCCAGGCGTTGCCAAACGTGCAGGAAAAACAGGTGTAAGAAAGGCCGCCGTTAAGATGCGTACACACATGCGACAAAGTGCGCCGCGTATAAACGGAAACCTGAGAAAGTCATTAAAATATAAAGCGGTTCGGCGGCGGGATGGAACGGCGGTGTATCGGGTTGGATTATTCGACCGTTGGTATTATAAAACGCTCGATATGGAGACAAGGCGCGGGCCGCCTATGAATCCGTGGATGTTGAAAGCGATAGACAGAAATATAGACGAATCGCAACGGATCATCATAACGGAATCAATCAAGGCCGTTAATTTTGAGGCGGGCAAACAGTACGCAAAGAATAAAGCCGCAATGCGCGGCCTGGTGGGTATCTAATGACAACACTGGCAAGCCTGGCGGTTAACTTAGAGTTACAGACGGCGGAATTCCAGCGGGGCGTAGAAAAAGCAAACGGCCATATGCGCAAGCTACAAACGTCAACAAAGCGCATAGATAAACAGTTGTCGTCGGCGGGCCGCCAGTTTAAATCGTTTGTTGGTCAGGCCATTGCATTTGCGGGTATATCGTTTGGTGCGTCATTCTTAAAAGGTGTTATTGAAACCAATAGCCAGCTAGCAAAAAACGCCGACACGTTGGGCCTGGGCATAGAGGCATATCAGGAACTACAATTCGCGGCGGAACGTTCAGGCATTGCAACCAGTCAATTTACGTCAAATATGACGGCATTTGTAAAGCGTGTCGGCGAGGCGCGCCAGGGTGTCGGGCCGTTGGTGTCGGGCCTGAAAGATTTAGATCAGGAATTATTACGCAATATCGTTACGGCCGACGGCCAGGAGGCGGCGTTAAAGATTGTTGCCGATGCAATCAAAAACGCCGACAGCGCGGCCGAACGTGCAGCCATTACTAACGCGGCATTCTCCCGGTCAGGTGTTGCGATGGTTGCGGCGCTCAAGGATGGGGCCGAAGGGTTAAACGCGTTTGCGGCAGAGGCTCACAACCTGGGCCTGGTGATCGAGGAAGATTTAATAAGGAGCGCGGAACGTTACGACGACCAGTTGTTAAATTTATCGCGGAGGATATCGGCAACGTTTGGCGCGGGGTTTCTTGATCTGGTTACAACGGTTCTGGATAGTTCAACGAAAGTATTTAACGCGTTTTTTGCGACCGTTGAGAAAGGCGTAAACACGATATCGGCAGGGCTAGAGCGCGCGTTTGCGTTGTTTGATTTACTCAGCACAAAAAACATATTACGACCGGCGGAGGCGTTGCGGGAATATAACGAGGTTGTAAGCTCGATTGACGCGGATCTTATCAGCATGAATGCGGCCGTGGATGCGGGGGCGGATGCGGCGTTTACCTATGAGAATGAAGTAATAGCCGCCAGGGCCGCAACGGAAGCAATGAACGCCGAGGCCAGGAAAATTACAAATACTATGGGGGCGGAAGTGCCAGCGGCGTTTGAAAAGGCGACCAAAAGCGTTGGTGATTTCGGGGCCGTTGCGCGCCAAATTGAATTTGCAAATATAGACGCGGAATTCTTTGATGATTTCGCCGACGGTATGACAGACAGCGCCAAGCAGGTTGATAAGTTAAACGAATCAATAGAAGGCATGGCGGCCGACGGTATAACCGATATGGTTTTAGGTTTCGGTGATGCGGAAAAATCGTTCGGTGAATTTGCTACGAGTTTCATTAAAGATATTGCGGCAATGATTATTAAACAACAGTTGTTTAATGCGTTGTCGGGTGCGTTCGATGGGGCGGTTGGCGGGTTATTCGGCGGCGGCAAAGCGGGCGGCGGGCCGGTTGCCGGTGGTACAACGTACCTGGTTGGCGAACGCGGGCCGGAATTATTCACGCCAGCGACCAGCGGCGCGATAACCAGTAACGAGAAGCTAGGCAGCACGACTGTCAATATAAATAACTATTCAGGCGGCGAGGCCAGCGTGTCGCAGACCGAGGATAACCAGGGGAACATCAATATAGATGTTCTGGTTAGCAAGTCGGTCAAAGCAGAAATGAGGCGCGGCGGTTTTGATTCAATCAATAAAACCCAATACGGAATGAAAAGGCGGGGTTATTAAATGGCGGCGTTACCATTTCCAACGAGTTTGGCGGATTGCTTTATGTTGGGCGGATACGCAAGCCAGGACGCGCCAAACGTTCTTAGGTCGCAGGTTGACGCGGGAACGGCAAAAGTGCGCCGACGTTATACCGAGGCAGTAAACAACGTTAGTGCCAGTATTAGCGCCGACAAAACGCAAATAAAAACGTTCGACGATTTTTACCATATAGATTTACAGTCGGGTGTTAATCGGTTTACATTTCTTGATCCGGTAACAGAAACCGAGAAGGAATACAGGTTTAGGGAACCGCCAAGCTATACACCGATAACAGATACACAGTGGTTGATTAGTATGGCGTTGGAAGTAACGCCGTAATGGGCCGGAGTCTTTCACCGTTAGCGGTCGCATCGAGCCAGGCGCTAGAAACCGACCAGATTTTTCTGATGTTGTTGGAAATAATGCCAGAAACCGGCGACACGGAATACCTGGTTAATAATACACAGGACATTGTAAGCGGCGGTATTAATTACACGGCATATCCGTTCAGGTTGGCGCTAGGAAATGACGACGGCGAACGGTTGCCGGAGGTATCGTTAACACTTGATAATGTGTCGCGGTTGTTGGTTGAGGCGATACGCGCGATTGCAGCGCCGCCGCGTATAACTGTAAAGCTGGTGTTGGTGTCGCAGCCCGACACGGTAGAGTTAGAGATAAGCGGTTTAGTATTGCGCGAGGTAGCATACGACGCGTACACAATGACGGGCAAGCTATACGCCGATGATATATTGAATACGCGATATCCGGCGGACACAATAAGCCTGGCGGCAGGGTATAACGGTTTGTTTAGATGAATGAATGGATAGAGAAATATATAGGGATTCCGTATTTATCGCATGGTGCGTCATTCGGTGCGGTGGATTGTTTCGGTTTGATTCGCCTGGTATACCAAAACGAACGCGGGGTAACATTAAACGTATTTGAGTATGGCGACGCCGACGACAGCGCCGACGTGTGCAGGGCGATAGAAGATAATAAGGGCGACGAATGGCGGCGGATAAAACAGCCAGAGCAGGGTTGCGTATTGTTGTTGAATGTTAAGGGGTACGCGACGCATTGCGGGTTATATGTTGGCGAAAACAGAATGTTGCATTCTATAAAGGGGTGTAATTCCTGCATCGAGAAAACTAACGGGTTGCGTTGGAAATCACGCATAGAGGGTTATTATCGCTATGTTGGCGGTTCGCAATGACGGGCCTATATGTCAGGAATAAACTTTTTTCGTCGATTGTCGAAAGAACAGCGATTAGTGAAAACACGCAGATAAGGGCGTTAATTAATCGAATCGGTTTACCTGTAGAACTAGAAGAATATTTGCACGTTACGCATGAGGGCGAATATATACCGCGCGACGAATGGGAAAGGATGGTAACGCCACACGATATCGTGCGCGTTTCGGTTGTTCCTGCTGGCGGCGACGGTGGCGGATTATTTGCGGCGCTTGCGGGCCTGGCCCTTGCGGTATTTGCGCCATATGCCGCGCCATTCGTTGCGGGGGCGTTGGGTGTGTCAACAACGGTTGCGACCGTTGGGATTATGTTCGTCGGTTCGTTGTTATTAAATGCGATGTTCGCGCCGCCGTCGTTAAAGCCTGGCGACCAGAGCGACGATAGTGCGGGGTTCCTGGGCGTTAGCGGTATCAAAAACCAAACGCGACCACATGGCGCGGTTCGTTGTATATACGGAACGTATAAGGTAGCGCCGGACGTTGCCGCCGAAAGCTATATATTAACCAGCGGCGACGTACAAACGTTATACAGTCTATTCGACTTTGGATACGGGGAAATTGACGTATCGAGCATCGAGATAGGCAATACAGCAATCGGAAAATATGCGGGCGCACAGTACAAAATCAGAAAAAATTACACTAACGAAGCGTTAACGTATTATAAAAACGATAACGTTACAGACGGATATAATACCGAGATACGCAATACAAATATTGCCAGGGTTGCGCCGTCGAATGAATCAAACGAAGTAACGATAACAATACAATTCTCAATGGGCCTGGGATATCAATACGATAAACACAGCGAATTTAGAGAATGGTTTGCCGGTTTCCATGTTCATTATAGAAAAGTAAGTACGGGCCAGGTTGTTAATCTGTATCAAACTACATACCGTTCTTTTAGTCATGCGACAACACAGCTAGACGTTGCCAGCGTTCAGGTTGCGCGCAGAACCAAACAGCCGTTTGTGTTCACGATAACGGCCGGTATGCCGTCGTCGGGCGAGTGGGAGGTTAACGTATACCGTACCAGGTGGCCCATATATTACGACCGAGCGTTAGAGGAAGATACGTATTTGGATAAAACGGTTTTAACCTCGATTCGCTCAACAACGTATCGAAAGGCGCTCGATTTTGCGACGCCACATACCATTATGGAAATGAGGGTAACGGCAACAGATCAGCTAAGCGGCGTTGTCGATAACATTACGGCGATGTGCGCCAGGCGTATACCTACATGGGACGGTAACAGCCAGGTGTTCAGCGCGCCAGTACAAACAAGTAACCCGGCCTGGATTGCGTTAGACCTATTGCGCGGCACAGCGAACCCAGACGCGATACCCGATACCAGAATAGATTTATTCTCGTTTTGGTATTGGGCCAGCTATTGCGACCGAATGGCGGCGCAGGGTGATAACTACTACCAGGCGGCGGTAAATTGGGACGCAAGACGCACAGTAC
>QMNH01000007.1 GCA_003647675.1 Candidatus Falkowiibacteriota bacterium
TCCTTCTGGTTTTTTCAAGCAGTAAATTATATTTTTCATTAAATTCCGCATATTGCCCTTTTTGTAGTTCGGTTTCTTGCGGAAAATCGTTTAACAAATCATTAATTTCAGTAAATAATTTTTTAGCTCCTTCTTCATTACTGTAAAGCAAGTTAGCTTCAGCCTGATTTTGCTTTTTTTCAATCAGAGCGGCTAGTTCACTATAGGATTGTTGTAAGTTTTCTTTATTTGTTTTTATTTTTGTCCGGGCGATATTAATGGAAAAAATAATCAGGAATACAATTAATAAAATTAATAGTATTTTACTTTTTTTGTTAAGGTGTACTAAAAATGAGCCTGTTTTTAAAATTTTTTCTTTTAGGCCTGATTTTGCTTGGCCGGAAATAGCAGTAATTTTTTCTTTATTAGTGAAATTTTTATAAATATAATAGAAAAAGTTAGCCGAATAGAAAAAAACATTTTTTATTGCCTGCCATATTATTTTTATTGCTCGTCCGGGTTTTTTCTTTACGTATATCCTATCTTTAAGGATGATAGTATTTTCTTTTTTTGTTTTTTCTTTGCCCCTTTTCATAAACAGCGCTGGAAGTTTAATCCATTTTTTAAAGCTGATTATGCCTGATGGGGTTAGTAAATTTTCAGTATTATCTTCGGTTTTGCTTAAGTCTGTAATTGATTCGCTTGGAGCCGCGAGATAAGTAAATTTTTCTTTTTCTTTTTCACTGCCAATCGGGCCTTTTATTATTAATCCGACAAAGGATACATAAAAATTTATTTTGGATAAAATATTTTTAATTTGTTCTACCGCGCTTATCGGGGGCAGGGTTGAAATTATTTTAATGATTTGTTTGCTTGAAATATATTCCGGCAAAGCTTCGTTTGAGATAAAGAAAAAACTGCCAAGCGGTATCTGTCCGCTTATTACATTGGAAAACAATTTTGTATTGTTGATTTTTGTTTCCTCGCCAATTAAGTTTGTGATACTATATTTTTCATTTTCCGGTTCTTTTTTTTCTGAATTACTTAAGCCGCTATCTTTTAGTTTTTTAAGATTTTTTTCAATTTTTTTCTTTTTGTAAATTAAAAATACTTTATTTTTTCCGACATTAGCCAAATAAAGCATATTCTCGTGGATTATTCCGATTGTAATATTAATATCTAAGCTAGTTAATTTTATTTTTTCATTATCAATAAAATTCAAAAAATCTTTATTTGTTTTAGCTAATGCAGATTCAAAAATGTGCTCAGTTTTTAAGGTGGTAATTTTTTCTTTTAAAAATATTTTTTCATTTTGATAATAATTTTGATTAATTTTATCTATTAAGAAATGTATAATTTTAAGGCTATTGGCTTTATTGTTTTCTATTTCAATTAATATGAATAATTTCCCGGCTAAGGCTTTTTTGGCGGCATCGGGCTCTGATATAAATATTTCGCAGGTAGTTTTAGCGTTTTTTTCAGGTTTTAAGTTTATTTGTGCTATTTTTATGCTCATAATTTTAATATTTTTTTGACTTTAGGGCTATATGTTATTATACTATAGAAAAGCATAGAAATTCAAATTATATTTTATTTATGTTAGGAAAATTGTTTGGTTCCAAAACCAGAGTTAAAATTTTAAAATTATTTTTATCAAAGCCGGACGAGCGTTTTTATATTAGGCAGATTGCCCGCGATTTAAAGCTGCAGCTTAATTCAGTCAGGCGTGAGTTAGAAAATTTGGAGCAATTCGGGTTATTAACTTCCAGTCCTATGGATTTAAGCGAAAAACCGCCTGAAGAAGAAATAGTAATTCAAACCTTGAGCGACGTAAAGGAAAGCAAGAAAAAGAAAAAAATAAAAAAAGAGGCTCTGCCAACCAAGACTGATAAAAAATATTTTCGGGTAAATACGGATTTTATATTGTATGAAGAAATTAAAGCATTAATAATAAAAGCCCAGGTTTTGTATGAAAAGGATTTTATTAACAAAATTAGCAAAATTGGCAATTTACGATTATTGATTTTATCCGGTTATTTTGTGAATGACCCAGCGGCTCCGGTGGATTTATTTATAGTGGGCAAATTTAATAAAAATAAGTTAACTAAATTAATAGGGGAGCTTGAAAGCGATTTAAACAGAGAAATTAATTATACCATAATGGCATTAAAAGAATATCAATTTCGCCGCGATATTACTGATATATTTTTATATGATTTATTGGAAAGAAGAAATATAGTAGTAATTGATTTAATAAGCAGAAAACCATAATTTTTATAATTTTATCAGTTTTTTACCTAATCTTAAATAATAAAAAATAATTTAATTATAAATAAAAAATCCTTTTAAATAAGGATTTTTTGTTTTTTATTGCACCCATATTGATAATAAAATAAATAATAGCTAATTTTAGCGATATCAATAATTAATAATAGTAAATTAAATAAATTAAATAGCACTTGACAATTTTACAATAATATGCTAAATTTTTAAGTTAATTTTTATTTTTAAATTTATGGAATTACTTCAATTTATTAAATTAATCGGCAAAAGAAAACAGACAGTAGCGACTGTTGTTGTTTTATTTTTAGTAATAGCAATAATTTTTACTTTTACCCAGCCCTTTAAATACGCCAGTGAAACAAAGATTTTAGTTATTCAGAATTTTCCCCAAGGGTCTGATCCTTACGCGATTTCACGCTCTAACCAATATCTTAGTTCGGTTTTAGCCCGGATTGTTAATACTAATTTATTCTATAATGAAGTAATTAATTCCGGTTTTAATATTAAAAAAGAATATTTTTCGCAAAACGTGGAAAAACAAATTAGGCTTTGGAATAAAACAGTTAGCGCGAAAACCATAGGAGATTCCGGCTTAATCAGTATAAAAGTTGTTCATCTTGACAAATACCAGTCTGACCAAATTTTAAGAGGAGTTAATAATGTTTTAAAGACTAACCATGCTTTTTATCATGGTTTAGGCGACCAGGTAGCAATTAAAACCGTGGATCAGCCCTATACAACGGATTGGCCGGTTGAACCGAATATTGTTTTAAATCTTATGTTATCTCTGGTTTTTGGCGTAGTATTTAGCTTTAGCTTGATTTTTCTATTTCCTGAAGAAAAATTTAGCTTCAAAATGTTTTTTTCACGGCGAAAAGGTTTTACCGGTGAATATACGAATGTTGAGGATATTGACTCGGAAAAAGAATACGATCAATCTAAAAATTTTGATTATAAAATTAGGAAGTATAATCCTTCGGAGGTTTAAGCAATTGGCTGATGATAATTGTTTGTGTTGGAATGGAAACAAGGCGGTTAAATTCAGAAAAATTATAAATTATAATAACTAAATTATAAATAAGCACTTAATTTTAAATAGTTAATTCAAAATTTTGATTAAATATAGTTTAAATTTATCAGGTTTCTAAAATTAAAAAGAATTTTTGTTTTTAGATTTAGAAGCCTGAATTACAAATTGTAATAAAGGTGAGTTCGTTGACAATTAAATATATAAAATATGTCAGTAAAGATTAATTTTAATGATTGCGCGAGCGCGCAACAATGGTCCGAGCGGACCGAAGGAGGAAGAAATGAAAAAGAATCTATGGTTAAGCGTGATTATTGTTTTAATGATTTTTTGTGTAGGCAGTACAGCATATGCAAATGAAAAGCTTGGGAGTTTTTATCTTGGTGCTTTTACCTCAGAGAAGGCGAACTGGACCGATAGTATGGATTCTCAGCTTTTATCAGCTATGGCAAATGTTCCCGCTCAAGCCAGTCTTAAAATTTTCGGTCATACCGATAATTCCGGACCCAAGGCTTTTAACGAAGGGCTTGCCGATAAACGAGCTAAATTAGTGGCCAGCCAGATCAAAAAACTAAGTCCAGAAATCAGTATTACTGAGGTTACCGGAATAATTTATCAGGCCGGTTCTAATGACGTTGATTACAAGATGGCCCGGGTTGAGGTAGAGGTGCCCGATGGATGGCTTATTACTAACAAAGAGTTAGCTAACGAGTTTAAAAAAGGTATTGTTGATTTAAGGGCTGAGCAGATTAAGCAAGGCCAGTCAATTCAGAATCTCGAAAAGCTTACTCAGGAAACAAGCCAGGGAGTAAAGAGCGTTACACAGAAAGTAAACGGAGTAGAACGTGAGCTAGAGACGGCAAAATTTCAGGCAAACGTTGAGGCTGAGAAAAACAAATTTAACATTTTTCTGATTCTTTGTGTGGTTTTGGTTATTCTTATTGTTTTAGTTTTCGTCTATGTAGCGATAAGAAGAGGCCTGAAAAAAACAGGTGATAAAATTGAAGCAGTCAATGAAGAAATTCAAGAGACTGTTGTTAGTACGGTTTTATCAAAAGCTTTTCGATTCAAGGTAGAAAGCGAAGGCAAGTTATATTTGGTGCCAATCAAGCAGGAGGCTAATGAAAAATGGAGCGCGCCTTTTATCACTGAGAAAAAACAGCCTGTTCAATTTATTGATCTTAAAGCGACAAAAAAGAATGTTAAAAATATTTTTAACGGGAAGCAAAAAGATTTTTTTCGATCTCAAGTTGATAAGTTGATAGAAAATGGGGTAATAACAGTAATGGAACAATAATAAGATAAACAATAAATAAATTCGGTTCCCGTAAAAAGGAACCGGATAATAAAAAGTTTATAAGGAGACGAGCAATGAAACGAAAATATATACCAGTTTTACTGATTATCGTATTATTCGCGATAAGCGGATGCGCGAGCAATAAAACCAAGCCAGAGGAAATGTTTTTTGCACCGGATTTTCCGAAAACAAAAAAGGATATTATAACAAATATAGATTTTCGTTTGCCAGAAAAGTTAGATGTAGCAGATACAGCTTTTCTTGGCGAGTCGGGAATAAAAATTCCATCGTTTTCATGGAAAACAGTGGAATGGAAAAAGGAAAAGAACGGAAAATGGAAAGTAGTGGGAGAGTGGTATGCTCTTAGACTGGAAATACCCAACGAAGAACCATTGCTAGTTATTACTTTTCCGGACGACGGAAGAGATCATTTTGGTAATTTAATCTCGGTTAGAGATCATGCTGGCCTAAGATTATATAACCAACAGGGGCAATATATTCACGTCCCCGAGGGTTGGCGCAAGGTTAATCCCGATGATTATCCGAATTTTTTTACTAAAATTTCGGATAAAAATACGGTTAAATTAACCAAAGGTAGCCTGGAGTATGACGATTGTATGAATTTTTACGATAAGTTTATAACTGAAGCTTTAGAAAGCAGGGATAAAGTTTACAGTAAGTACGATGTACCAATAGGAACTCCATTCAGTAAAGAACTTTTAGACCGAGTTAAAAATGATCCGGAAGTGGAAAAGCTTAAGTCTTTTTTCTTTGATAATTGGTACGTGTTTTTCACATACCCGCTGTTGTCCCCCGTGGATTATGGCGCGTTTATATTCATATCCAAGGCTTGGCAAATTCCAACAACATTTTGGAAAGATGACACTGATAGGCCTGGCTATATGGACCGGCGATTAACTGCCAGTGGTGCGTACAATATGATGGAATATTATTCGCGTAAATATGGCGGATTCGGTAGCGGAAGTGGTGGAGTAGAAAAATTACTTTCTCCGGAATTAAAGCAAACGATAAAGGAAGTTCACGGAAAAGATTTTACTACCTACGGTGAATACAACGCCTGGGTGATAAAACAAAACAATCAGTAGAAAGGTTATAGGTTTTTATTACACAGGAAAGGAGGTGAAGCAGATGAAAAAGCTATTAATAGCAGTAGCGGCACTAGCTGTCGTATTGTTTCCCGTAAGCGTTACGGCCGGAACTTATAAAGTAAAACCTGGCGATTGTTTGATCAGAATAGCGAGCAGGTTTGGCTCAACGGTTAACGAACTCGTGAGAATCAACCGGATTTCAAACCCGAACTTGATTTTTGCCGGTACGAACATAAATATTCCAGGAGAGATTACAGATGAGGCTGTTACTGCTTCACCTAAGCCTTTTTACTGGAAAAATGTGAACGTAGATCCGGTAGGACCCCGAAGAAGCTCAACAATAATGATTGATAAATTTTCTTTTTCGGAAGACAAGAAAATTAATGAAGAGGTAAAAAAGAAGTTAATTGAGAAAGTATCGGCTAAAGATTTTCGATGGATAGGACTAAAGGACGGCGACTATTTTGAGCAAATGGGATTTGGCGAATACAGAGTTCGGGATAATGTTTTCGCGGCCTGGGGACAAGGACAGCTTTACGCGGCTAGACTTTACGAAGTTGAACATAAGGGCCGTAAATATTTTTTAGCTGAACCCTTAGTATGCCATAACTGGTGCTGGTGGAGAGAAAAAATTAAAAAGAAGAAGCTACTATTGCTTCTTATGCCCCCGCCAATTAAAGGCCAGCCGACCGAAACTTTATTAGTCGAAAAAAAGCAAAAAGAGAAATTTGTATGGCGTCCCGATTGGGAGACATGGTTTTATGTCGGGCATTACATCGGCGCCCAGGAAGAAAATGAACATGATTGGTCAGAATATTATGGTGGTAATGTTTCCTTTTTTCCTCACGAATGGCGTTTGGGTAATGGAATTTTTCGAGCCGGACCCGCATTTCAATACGTGGGTTGGCGCGGAGAAGCTGACAGGTCTGTTGAATACTGGGGCCACATGAATTTGTTTGGCGGTGAAGGCCAGTTTATTACCGGCGACACCAAGACTCAGTTTAAAGCTTATTTCGGCAAAAAGTATGGCGGAGTTAGCGGTCTTGGATTTCCCTATGAACAAAGACAAGAAAACCGGATTTTAGCCATCGAGCCGTCCCACGTGAAGTGGTACGGTGACCGGAAGTGGTTTCCTGAGATAGAAGTTGGCGGACGCTTTGAATTTGATTTAGACGGAAAAAGGCACTCTTCATGGGATGGTAATTCGATTCCCGAGGCCGACGATCCAGCCGACAATCAATCTTATTACAGTATTCGCGCTAAAACAGAGGTCTACCAAGGAAAGTATGTTACGCCGACCGCTGAATTAACATTCGGTTATCGCTGTTTTGACGAGGCTTATCACCTTGAACCGCGTGCTGGAGTTAAGTTGTTTCGCAACCTTGTTGAAACCGATGTTAGCTATAACATAGTGGAGGGGCCGAATAACAATATGGTTGGCGCGCATGTTATTCTTAATGTCAGCGATGGCGTTAAAAGACTCTGTTATTGGCTTAAAACCAAAAACCGTGGCAATCAAGCGGATAAAGTTAAAGCCGAAGAAGAGTCGGACAGTAGGAAAAAGCTGAAACCGGCAATTTCCGAAGTTACTGTCAATGAAAGCGTTAAAAGGCTTTATTATCGGCTTAAGGTGAAAAATTCAGATTATCAAGCTAATAATCGGGGTGATAACCAAGCCAAAATAAGTTCAGTCCAAAAGGATAATAGGCAACCGCCGATTGATCCGGCTTCTGCAGAAGCAATGGACGAAATAGAGCTTATGTAAAGCCAAGTATTAAATAAAACATACTTTCAATAGCCGGCAGGGGACGAGCGTCCTTAAAGAAGGTTCCGAGCGGAACTGGTCGAAACGGGATCGAGCGATCCCTAGCTTAGAAAGTTGTTTGTTTAAACAAGTAAAAAGAAAAAAAATAAAAAAATCATAAAAACGAAAACAATGAGGCAAAAATCAGTAAAATTTTACATAAATTTTTGCCTCTTGACATATATTCTGATTTGATGTATGATATAAAATCTTAAACGCACATTAATAAATAAAAAAGTTGGGGAGGTCCCAACTAATTGAGCGCGGCTCCTCCCTGAAAAATTTGCTTAGAGGCAGAAAAGGAGGTGGTGACGCGCGGGAAGTGAAAAAACGAAAAATTAAAAACGAAAAACTAAAAACATAATAAAAGGAGGAAAGAAACATGAAAAAGACTCTTGCAGTATTGGCAATTGTTGGACTGGCGATGATTTTCGTCACTGCCGGATGGTGTGGAAACGATCAACCTTATCGTTCCCTGAACGCTTATGACATCGGAAACGATTCTTATGTTCCTAATCGTGCCATTAAAGTAATTCCTGGCGTAGGAAAAAATTCACAGATAATCGGTTTTTCCGATTATAACGGATGGGGAGTAGGAGGTCCCGAGAGTATTGATCCGGATGTTTTGGCAGCAACTTCAGGTGTTTATCTGCCCGAAATAAATATGTGGAAGTTTTCAGATGTTGCCGGAAAAAGATTTCATCCCTCGATTTTTGATAAAACCGGAAAACGATCCTGGGCAAAATTGGAAGATCTTCCGGACTTCATGTCCGCAACCTGGATTAATAGGGATGTTCCAAATAAACCCTGCATTCAGGTTAATAGGGCAAAACAGTAGCAAAGGGGAGGCTACCGCACAACACAAGGGTATTCGTAAAGAATACCCTTGCTTTTTTTTCAAAAATGTGTTATAGTTTATTGTTATATATTTTAATAATAAGTAAGACTTCTTTAAGCTGATAAAATGGCTAATATTAAAGAAAAAGAGCTGAATATTTTAGAGCGCTTAGTAATTTTAATAGGCGGTGTTTTTCTTTTTTTGTTAATTTCAGGGAAAGCCAGTCTTTTTTTATGCCTAGGTATAGCAATTATTGCCTTAATATATTTTTTGGGGCGCAAGTATTTATGGCTATTTTTAGTTTTAGCTCCAATTAGCCTAATTTTTGGGCAAATTATCTATATTCAAATAACCACTGGTTGGGTTTATGAGGCTAGTTTAGCTGAGATTTTTTTGGGACTGGCCGCAGTTGTTTATTTTTTGGACATATATTTAAACAATAAATTTACCAGTGTTAAAATCGATCAGGTTATTATTATTTTATTAATTTATTTACTGTTTTCCTTGGCGGCCGTTTTTTACGCCATTGATTGGCGTTTATATATTTTTGGCCTGAAAGTCGGGGTGTTTTCATTTTTGGCCTATTTTTTAAGTTTAAATTTATTGCGAGAAAAAAAACAAAAGATTTTTTTATTGATAAGCCTTTGTTTGACCGGTTTTATTTTAAGTCTGGGGGTAATGCAAAAATTTTACGGGATGGGTTTTTCGTCTGAATTTTTCTTTAGCCGGAATACTATAATTATCCCTTTCGGACCCTTAGCCACAACCGCGGCTATGTTAAGTTTTTTAGCGCCGATAATTTTGGGCTTTTATTTTTCATTGACGCCTTCAAACAAAAGTAGACCCTATATTTTTATTTTATTTATTTTTTCTTTTCTCGGCGTTTTCATTAGCTTGGGTAAGGGCGCGATAATCAGCCTGCTTATCGGACTAAGTTATTTATTTTTAAAATTAAAGAAAAAGCGTCCGGCTTTTTTATTATTCTTTTTAGTTTTTATATTACTGGGCTATTTATTTTTAAATCCTTTTTTGGCCGGCATTTTTACCCGCGTAAAAACAACCCTGGTTGATGTTAATACGGAATTTAGAATAAAAGAATATAAAGCCGGCTGGGAGCTTTTTTCCGCGCATCCCTGGTTCGGAGTCGGCCCGGGCCAGCAGCTGATATATTTTGAAAAGATGCTGGATATGGAAAACCGGGCGCAGGTTAATAATTTTTTAATTCAAGCTTTGCTGGATTTAGGCCTTATTGGGGGAATGCTTGTATTTTGGCTATTAATTAATATTTATAGAAAAACAAAAAAAATATTATTAAATAAAAACAACCAAGATATAGCTTTAAAACTTGGTTTTACGGCCGGTGCGATAGTTGCCTTTTTTAACGGCTTAGTTGAAGTAACATTTTTTGCTTTACCATACGCGATAATATTTTGGTTAGTATTAGGAATATTTTTAAATGATAATAAAAAATATGTTTAAATTATCAGTCATAATTATAAATTACAATACTCCGGACATGACCGAGCGGGTAATAAAAAATTTCTACGCCCAAGAATCGGATTTGTCGGTTGAGTTTATTTTAATTGACAATAGCACGGAAAAATTTTTTTCGTCGGAAACAGCCGGTAAGCTGGGCGTAAAATTAATAAAAAATAATTATAATGCCGGCTTTGCCGCGGCAGTAAACCAAGGTCTTAAAGAAGCTAGAGGAGAATATGTGCTTCTTTTAAATTCAGATGTTTTAATAGAAAATAGATCAGTGAGCCGGCTTACTGCTTACATGGAAAAAAATAAAGATGTTGGCATTATTGGCCTAAGAATGGTTTTTCCGCACGGGAGACTTCAGTTAAGTTGCGGCCGGTTTCCGGCGTTTTGGCCGGAATTTTTACGCTTATCCGGGCTTTATAGAATATTTTCCGGTAGCACATTGCTTAACAAAAAAGAGCTAGAAAACAATTCAAAAATTCCAATAGCGGTTGATTGGGTATCAGGCGGCTGTTTGCTAATTAAAAGAGAATTGTTTAAGCGCTTGAACGGGGTTGATGAAAAATATTTTTTAGGCGGAGAAGATTTTGATTTAGGCTGGCGCGCGCGACAAGCCGGTTTTAAGACAATGTATTATCCAAAAGCAAAAGCAGTGCATTTTCTTGGTTTTTCTTCCGGAACAGAGGGTACCCGGTCTTTAAAGAGACTTCAATATGACCGCGCGGGCATAGATTATTTTTTAAAGAAAAATTTTTTAAGAAAAAGAATTAACAGGTTAGCAATAAAATTAATGCATAATATCAGAATAATAATAATAAAAATAACAAATAATATAAAAAATATGCTAAAAAAGAAATTAATTCCGCGGGATGCGACCGTTGCAATAACTTACGGGTGTAATTCGCGCTGCCAAATGTGCAATATTTGGCAGATAAAAAATCCGCCCTCGCTTTCACTTGAAGCAATAGGCAATTTAAGCTCTAAGTTGAAATATATCAATATTACGGGCGGAGAGCCTTTTCTACATCCACAATTAGTAGATATTGTGAAAATCATAAAGACAAATAACCCGAAAGTCCAGATTATAATTTCCTCAAATGGCTTAGCTACGGGGTTAATAACAAAAACCATAGCAAAAATATTTAAATTTGATCCAAGGATTGG
The DNA here is from genome assembly GCA_003647675.1 of Candidatus Falkowiibacteriota bacterium. Lineage (GTDB taxonomy): Bacteria > Patescibacteriota > Patescibacteriia > Patescibacteriales > UBA12075 > B7-G4. The sequence goes on from QMNH01000007.1 coordinate 10,987, forward strand.
CGTTCGGATTTCAATTGACGGTCTTAGAGATACACATAATAAAATTAGGGGAGTGAACAATATGTTTGAAAACGCTATGGCAACAGTTAAAGCCTTAAGAGAGATCGGGGTAAAAAATTTAGGCATTAGTTTTACTATAATGGAAAACAATGCTTCTGAAATAAAAGACGTTTATGCCTTGGCTAAAAAGGGAAAATTGCAGTTGGCGTTGGCCTTGGTACAGAATTCCGATATTTATTTCAGTAAAAAGACCAACCAAATAAATACGGTATCAAGGGTAGCTGACGGTTTGGATTATATAATTAAAGAAGAATTAACAAGCCGTCATCCAAAGAATTGGGCGCGGGCATTTTATGATTACGGCTTAAAGCTCTACGCGTTAAAAAAACAAAGACTTCTTAAAAGCGGCGCCGGTTTTGATTCTTTATTTATTGATCCGAATGGAAAAGTGTATCCGAGTAATTTAATTAATTTAAACATGGGAAATATAAATAAAAGTAATCTGGACGTAATTTGGCAGTCAGGGCAAGCAGTGAAGGTCAGAAAAAAAATAAAAAACGAAAATATTCAGGAAAGCTGGATAATTTGTACTATCAGAGGCGAGATGAAGAAAAAAATATTAAAAGTATTAAGCTGGATAATAACCAGTAAATTAAAAGCATCATTTGGTTTTAAGGTATGAAAATTTTACAGATAAACAAATTTTATTATTTAAAAGGCGGCAGTGAGCGCCATGTTTTCGGCTTGTCCGAAATTTTGGAAGAAAAAGGCCATAAAGTAATTCCATTTTCCATGCAAGACCCTAAAAATAAAAAATCTGAATTTGAAAAATATTTTGTTAAACCGATAGATCTTCATAAGTTTAATATTATAAATATTATTAAATATTTTTATAATTTTGACGCCGTAGCCAAACTGAAAAAATTAATCAAAGACCAGAAGCCGGACATTGCCCATCTTCATAATATTACCGGCCAATTAACTCCGGCAATAATTAGAGTGCTTAAAAAGCATAATATCCCGATAATAATGACTTTGCATGATTACCGGTTAATATGCCCCAATAGCCAGCTTTATAGCCAGAGAGAGATTTGTTATCGCTGTCAGGGAGGAAAGTATTATAATTGTCTTTTAAGAAAATGCGTCCATAATTCATTTGGGAAAAGCTTATTAGCCATGCTTGAATCTTATTTAAATAATAAATTTTTAAATTATTATAAGCATATTGATTTATTTATCGCGCCCAGCCAATATATGAAAGAAATAAGTGCAAGGTTCGGAATTCCGGAAAATAAAATAAAAGTAATTTATAATTTTATTCCCAAAGATATTAATATTAGTTTGAAAACGGATAGCAAGCAAACAGAAAATTATTTATTATATTTCGGTCGTTTAAGCAAAGAGAAGGGGATAGACGTTTTAATAGATGCCTTTAAGGAAGTAAAAGAATATAATTTAAAAATTGTCGGTTCCGGTCTGGAGTTTGAAAATATACAACAGAAAATAAAAAAATTAAGTTTAACTAATATTGAATTACTAGGTCCGAAATACGAGAAAGAATTACAGGAATTAATTAAAGGCGCGAAAGCAGTAATCATCCCGTCAGTCTGGCAGGAAAATATGCCATATAGTCTGCTTGAGTCTTTGGACGTGGGTAAAATTGTGATTGCTTCCAATATTGGGGGAATGAAAGAGGTTATAATTGACGGACAAAATGGGTTTTTATTTAAACCCGGGGATAGCATTGAGCTAGTTAATAAAATAAAAAATTTAAAAATAGTTGATAATAAGGCCATAGAAAGTAATATTAAAAAAACAGCATTAAAATTTAGCATAGAAGAATACGTAAACAGTTTAACGGAAATATACAAAAAATTGATTTGACAGATAAATTGACAATTAATAAAAAATTTGATAACTTTTAGCTAATAAAAAACAAATTTTAAATATATGAGAAAAAAAATATTTTTAATTATTTTGCCCGTTGTTTTGGTATTAGCTCTTTTGGCCGGAGCAATAACTGCGCCAAAAGCAAAAAGCCAGATTACTCCGTATTACTCCGGAGAGGCGGTTAATTTTAACGGTGAGGTTTATATCGGTACAACCAATACCGGTTTTTTTGAGTTATTTAAGCTTATTGATAATAGGATTACCAGAGTCGGTACTATTTTTTCCAAAGATCCGGCTAATAGCTATTTTCTGGACACTGAATTAAGTAAAGAAAATGGGCGATTGTATATTTATTTGGTTAATGGAACATATATTTATAAATACAGAATGAATTATAATATGACATTAGAGTTGGTAAAGAGAGCAGAAGATAATAGCGGCGAATATATTTTCGGCATAAGTAAATTTGGCAATAATATCATTACCACCGATAAAAAGGGGATAAAAGTTTGGAATAGCGATTTAGTAATAACAAATTCATTTAAAGATGAAGTAAATTTTCCTGATAATTTAGCGTTTTCAGACAATGGCAATTATTTTTTTAATATATATTTTGAATATTTTGCTATTATTGAATCTTTTTACAGAAATATTATAAACGGAGTTGATCTTAGCACTAATGATTTTCATGCCCGCCGCCCTTATTTTGACAACATTGAAGGGGCGGTATATTTAGTTGATGATTCGCGTTTGCAAAAATATTATTTAGACACCGGGATAGTTGCCGAATTTAATCATATTTCCGACCTTGGTTATGACGTTGACGGTCTTGATGGGGCAGGCTATGTATATTTTTCTGATGGGATTGGAATAGTAAAAAACCATAAAAACGACTTAAAGCCCGAAGATTGGGTTTTTACTACTGATATTGGGCCGGGAAACGGCTGGGCCATGGGACTGCGCGCAGTAGAATATGGGAGCGGGGAAGCGGTTATTGTGTTTAACGGAAGTAGCATATTAGTCTTTGATGATAATTTTAATTTAATAGATTTATATGAAGCCAGAGAAATAAACGATTATAATGATGGATTTAATTATGAGCCTTTATATTTAAATTTAAACAAAAATTGGGGTTTTCCCGGTAGCTATGTTAA
>QMNH01000008.1 GCA_003647675.1 Candidatus Falkowiibacteriota bacterium
ACCCAGACGCCGGTAACGATTGAAGGGGTGTAGCCGATAGTCCAGGCATCGCGATAGTCGTTCGTTGTCCCGGTTTTAGCCGCTACCGGGCGGGAACCCAAGGTAAGCCAGTTACTGGCGCCAAAAGCATAGGCTCGGGCTCCGTTGTCCGATAAAATATTATTTATTAGGCGGGCTATTTTCGGGTCAAGCGCCTTTTTTTCCTCTGCCTTGAATTCTTCCAGCAGTTTTCCTTCCTTGTCCTCAATTTTTAGGATAGCTGATATCGGATATAGGATGCCTTCGCGGGCAAAAGCGCCGTAGGCGTTGGTATGCTCCAGTAATTTTACCTCACCGCCGCCCAGCACTAACGACAGGCCGAAGCGATCTCGGTCGTTTAAGGTAGTGTAGCCCAGTGCCCCGGTAACATCCAGGACGCTGTCAACGCCGGCCAGATAAATAGCTTTTACCGCCGGAATATTTAAGGAGCCAGCCAAAGCCTTGCGGACGGTAACCGGCCCGTGTTCCTGGTCGTCGTAATTATGCGGCTCATAAGGTTCGGTTTCGTTGTTGGAAAAATTGGTAACTACGTCATAAAGGATCGTGTCCGGCGTATAGCCTTTCATAAACGCGGTCGCGTACACAACCGGTTTTAAAGATGAACCGGGCTGGCGCTTGCTGGTCGTAATATTAACCTGGCCGTCTATTTCATCGTCAAAATAATCGCGGGATCCGACCATGGCTAATATTTGTCCGGTTTTCGGGTCAATAGAAACCAGGGCGGCGTTAGTGGCTTCGTAATTTTTTTCATTTTTTTCCGCCTGCTCTCTAATTACTTCTTCGGCAATTTCTTGTTTATATAAATCCAAGGTAGTATATATTTTTAATCCGCCTTGTTCAATCATTTTTTCTCCGTATTTTTCGGATAAAATTTCTTTTACGTACATTACAAAATGAGGCGCTTTTATGTTGGTTTCGGGCGGCTTAAATTCAAACTCGTAAGCCTTGGCAACATCCGCGTCTTCCTGGGTTATGTAGTCTTGTTCAACCATTAGATCAAGGATGTATTGCTGGCGGCCGATAAGCAAGTCGCGGTTCGGGCCGTAAGGCGAATAACGGCTGGGCGCTTGGGGTAGGGCGGCTAGCAGGGCCGCTTCGGCCAGGCTGATGTCCTGGATATTTTTTCCAAAATAACGCTCACTAGCTGCTTCTACGCCGTAAGAAGTAGAACCGTAAGGAATTTCGTTTAAATACATTTCCAGAATTTCGTCTTTAGTGAATTGTTTTTCAATGCGGTATGACAATATCCATTCTTTAAATTTTCTGACAATTTTTCGTTCCGGCGTTAAGATTGCGTTTTTTACGAATTGCTGGGTAAGGGTCGAGCCGCCTTGGGCGCGGCCGCTTCTGATTGTTTCGACAACAACGCCCCTGAATATCGCCCATAAGCTTATGCCTTTGTGTTTATAGAAATTTTTATCTTCCATGGCAATCGTAGCCCATTTTATGTAATCCGGAATTTCGTTTAGCTTTACTTCAGTTCTTTTAATATCTCCGTGTATTTCGTAAAGCAGTTCTTCGCCGGTGCGGTCGAAAATTTTTGTGCTTTCAACCAGCTGTCTGTCGGTTAATTTGGAAATATCGGCAATATCCCGAAGTAGCCAGGCGTAAAATATCAGACCAACTAAAATACCAGCTAGTATAATAATACCGGCCGTATAAGCCAATTTCTTTTTTATTTCCCCGATTTTTTTCTTCTTTTGGCCTTTAAATCTATAATCAGTCTTGCTTTTTTTATTCTTTAAATTAAGCGTACTTTTTTTCTTATTGTTCCTGGTTACGTAGTATTTTTTCTTGTTATTACGCCAAGACTGATTATTTTTATTTTGTTTTAATTGCGGAATAGGCATTTTTTAACAATTAACATTTAACAAAATGAATTTTTTATTCGCGGTAGTATTTCGCGGCTTGTTCGGGTGGGACGGAATTTATTACCAGGCCGGAGCCAAGTTCGATGCCGGCCCAGACACTGCCGCGGGGCTGGATTTTCATGTAAAAATGCTGGTCGCGCCAGGACACTGCCTGGTGCAGAAAACAGTTAAAAGAAAGGTCTAGGGCTTGGAGTTTTTCCAAGATTAGTTTGTAAACCCGTGAAAAGGAGCCAAATTCATTATCATTAAACTGGGTAATGTTGTCAAGATGGCGTTTGGGGAATATCCAGGCCTCGTAATGGTATTCGCTGGCATATGGGGCAAAGGCGGCTATGTATTTGTCTTCATAAATTTTTCTTTCGTTTTTCATTTCTTTTTTTATTATATCGCAATAAGGGCAGATTTTATGTTTGACTTGATAGGATTGGGCCATGCCCAATTCTTCGTGTACGTCCGGCGGCAGAGTATGGCTGGCAAAAACCTGCGAATGGGCGTGTACGATTGAGGCCCCGGCTTTTGAGCCTTGGTTTTTAAAGCAGAGGATATAATCAATTTTTTCATTTTTTGATATGGCCTTGGTTCGTTTAGCATACATACGTAAGACTTGTTCAATTTCTTGCTTTTCCAAGTTAGCTAATTCTTTGGAATGGCTACGGGACTCAATTATTACTTCTTGCGTGCCATAGGCTTTTTCGTTATTAAGTGAAACTGCCGGAAAGATATTGTTTATGGCAATTACTTGCCATTTTCCGTCTTCTCTTTTGATTTTGTCTTTTATGTAGTTTTTGTTCCGGCGGGCGAAGTTTTTAATGTTTTCCGGACAAAGAGGACAGTCTGTAACCCGTTTAATTACGGTTTGTTCTTTGATATCGCGCGGCCGCTTAGCCCGGCCTGGAGTAATAATAACGTACTTATTTAATAAATAAGCTTTGCGGATTTCGGATTTGCGTGGTGTTGGAGACATATAAACAACAATTAATAATTAACAATTAAGCTACCCGGGGTGGTTAGGTAATTAACGGAATATTAGATATAAGATATTGGATATTTATGTTTCTAGCTTATAATATCCAGTATCTAAAATCATTATACCAAAATTGTTTTTTTATTTAAAGTAGGCGTTTTTAAATTTTATTTTGAGTTTAAAATATCATTAATATTTGCTGTGGCCGTGCAGATTACGTCATCACCGGCGCCGTAATATATGCGCAAAGTATTATTTTTTAATATCGCGCCGGTACAAAATATTACACTGGGCATAACGTGGCTGTTTTTGGCTTTGGTAATATATTTTTGCAGCTCAGCTTCGTCCATTTGTTCCATTTTTTCAAATCCGCCAGGCAAAATATCTACTAGGCCGCTTATTTCGTAAGGTTTTTCCGGTTCAAAAATCGCTTTTTTAGATCTGTATAAAATGTTATTTACATTTTTTAAATCCAAAAGCAAACAACCTAGGCGGTAAACTCTTTTTTTATCAATTCCGTGGTATAAAACTAGCCAGCCTTTCCGGGTTTTTATGGGCGGTGGCCCCATTTCAATATGGACACTGTCAAAAAAATCTGGCCGTGGCTTTAAAAAAGGCTTATAATATGGCTGCCAGATTTTTTTATTTAATGAACTGGCCAGCCATAAATTTCTATCGCCGAATATCATCCAATACTTATTATTAATTTTTTCGGAAAAAATTCCGCCGGCTTTATTCCAGTGTTTTTTGGCTGTTTTATTGTTTTGCGCTTTATCCCAGGACACAATAAAGCTTTGAGCCTTGCGCGCGTCCCAGGAGGGAAAAACTTCTCCTTGCCGGGTCCATTTTTTCATGTCCCTTGAAAAAGCCAAGCATAACCGGGCCGTATTTCCGTCATAAGCCGTATAGGACATATAAAAAGTATTGCCAATTTTTACTATTCTCGGATCTTCTATGCCATTTTTTTCTATTTCCAGTTCAGGTTCTAGCGCCGGATGCTTGTCTTTTATAAAGTTTTCTCCGTCATCGGAAACGGCATAGCCGATTTTTGAAACCCAGGCGCCTCCTATAGCACGGTAAAATAGGTGATATTTTTTATTTTCATAAATAGCGGCCGGGTTATAAACCATGGTTGTTTCCCAGGGTATTTTTTTATCCGGTTTTAAAATTGGATTAAATTTTGAGCGGGTAAATATGTTATTTGTCATAATTACATTATACCGTATTTTTAACGGAGTATAAACATGTGGTTTAAAATATTTTTAATTCATATTTAATTAACATACTCTTGACTTTTTGGAGTTTTAATAGTAAAGTAGGCAGTTACGTAATTTATTAAAAATAATAGAAGTATTTAATAACAGGGAGGGAAAAGCAATGGGCTATAATACTTTTATAAAAATAACTGCTACTACACACTGCATTTCAATTGGGTTGTCTATAATAGCTATTTACCTTAGTATAAAAGTAATAAGAAGAAGGAGGTATTTGCAGCAGGGAAAGAGTCCAAAAGAAAAAGAAAAAAATGAACAGGAAAGATAATTTGTAAATAGGACTGCAATTATCGCAATACTTAACAATAAAACAAGCTGTGTTTGACTTTGGTTTTAATAATTTTAATCAAATTATACGGGAGGATGCCGGACATGAGTAAGGAGTCAAAAAGAAAAAAGCTGAAGAGAAAAAAAAGAACAAAATTAAAAAAAATGATCGTCAAGACTCAAGGTGATGAGTTTGTTTTAGATGAAAAGGGGGCATCGCAATTTTTTCAGAAATTTATTAGAGATCAAGCCGGGGAAAATACTGACATGTATTTTTTGTTAAATGATGCAGCTTTTATGTATTTAATAAGTATAGGCATAAATTTTTTGGATAATCCTGAGGTCGAAAAGAAAGTTGAGCGATTTTTTGTAAAAATATTTCATGAACAGAGAGTTTAATAATTGTTATTTTTTAAAAAAACAAAAAGGCCGCACAATGAATATGTCGCGGCCTTTTTAATTTTGTTTTATTTTAATTTAATAGGGTTTTCTTGGTCCTCGGCGATCGTTTCTTGGTCCGCCCCGGTTAAAACCGCCGGTTCGGGGACTGCTAAAGCGGCCGCCATTGCGTTCAAATCCGCCTTTCTCCATTCCTTTTTTGTCTTTCCATAGCTTTTCGTTATCGTCAAGCCCGACCATGGTTAAATTAACCCGGCCCTGGTCGTCAATTTCTTTAATTTTGACTTTTACTTCGTCGCCAACATCAACGAAATCCGAAGGCTTGCTGATACGGTAAGGCGCTAATTCACTAACATGTACCATGCCGTCGCGTCCCGGAGCCAGCTCAACAAAAGCGCCGAAATCCAAAATGCGGACAACTTTGCCGTCAAATATTTCTCCGGCTTCAAATTCGCGGGTAAGATCTTTTACCCAGTTGACGGCTTTTTCCATGCCGGTTTCGTCTACGCTGGTAATAAAGACTGAGCCGTCATCTTCAATATCAATGGCGACGTCGCATTCAGCGATTATAGCGTTGATTATTTTGCCGCCCGGACCGATAACGTCCCGAATTTTTTCCGTATCAATAATGAAAGTAACAACTCGAGGCGCGAAAGGCGATAGCTCATCTCTCGGTTTATCGATCGCTTTATTCATTACATTAAGTATTTTCAAGCGTCCATCTAGACCTTGTTTAAGTGCGGTTTTTAGAATGTCCGGAGTTAGACCATCTGTTTTAGTATCTAGTTGGATAGCGGTAATGCCGTCTTTTGTCCCGGCTACTTTAAAATCCATTCCGCACTTACCGTCTTCAAGGTACTGGATATCGGTAAGAACTTTCCACTTACTCATATCATCATTTGAGGCTAGGCCAATAGCTACTCCCGCAACAGGCTTTTTAATCGGTACGCCCGCATCCATTAACGATAAACTAAGTGCACAAGTCGAACCCATTGAAGATGATCCGTTAGAACCTAGGGTTTCTGATACAACTCGGAGAGCATAAGGAAAATCTTCTTTAGAAGGAATAAGCGGTTCTAAAGCTTTTTCAGCTAAAGCACCATGGCCAATATCTCTTCTTCCCGGTCCGCGCATAAAACGCGCTTCGCCCACGGAAAAAGGCGGAAAATTATAGTGGTGCATAAATCTTTTTTCGCCATTGCCTTCTATGCCTTCCAGGGTTTGTGCCAGTCCCGGAGCTCCCAGAGTAACAATAGACAAAACTTGCGTTTCGCCCCGGGAAAAAAGTCCGGTTCCATGCAGGCGGGGGAGTGTTTTAACACTAGATGTAAGAGTTCTTATTTCGGTTAGCTTGCGCCCGTCAACTCGGCGCTCATTTTCAATAATTTCTTTGGTAACTTCGGCGTCAACCGCCTTGTCAACCGTTTCTTTTATCGCAAATTTGCGATGATCTTTTCCGATATTTTTATCAAACAAATAAGCGTCAAGCCCGTCCTTTATAGCTCCAACCGCCAGTTTGCGTTCGCCTTTTGTGTAATAAGATTTATCAAAAAGGATTTTATTTACATTATCCGAAAGCCAATCGTTAGCCAGGGCAACAATTTTTTCTTTTTCTTTGTTGCTTTCCTTCTCTTCTTCGTTAATGAGAATATTTTTTTTACTGCCTTTTTTTATTCCAACTTTTTTTACCATTTCTTTTATCAGGCTTATTCCGGTTTGCAGCTCTTTCTGGCCTACCAAGAAAGCCTCATGCATGTCGTCTTCTTTTATTTCTTTGCCGCCAGCCTCAATCATGATAATTTTTTTCTCGGTGCCGGCAACTATCAAGTCTAAATCAGACATTTTCCTTTCTTCGTATGTAGGGTTGAAAATAAATTTATTATCAATCCGGCCGACCGGAATGCCCCCGATTGGGCCTCTCCATTCGATACCGGAAAGCGTTAGCGCGGCCGAAGCGGCCACTAGACCAACAATGTCATGGTCATTTTTTTGGTCAACCGACAGAACGGTTAGAATTACTTGTACGTCTTTACGGGAATTACCGGCAAAAAGCGGACGAATAGTCCGATCAATCATCCGTCCCGTTAAGATCGCGTCATCTGTCGGACGTCCTTCCCGCTTAATCCAGCGAGAACCTTTTATCATTCCGGCAGCGTAAAATTTTTCTTCAAAGTCAACCATTAAGGGAAAGTAATCAAGTCCTTCCCTCTCGTTTTTAGATTCCACAGCCGTAGCTAAAACAACCGTGTCTCCGTATTGTACGGTTACAGCGGCATTAGCCTGCTTGGCAAGCAGGCCGGTTTTCATAGTGAGTTCGCGGCCAAGCCACTCAGTAGAAAATACTTGTTCGTTATTCATATTTTTTTGTAAAAGCTTAAAGTATGTAAGTTATTGAAATTATCATAAGATAATGACTTTTAACTTTCTACTTTTAACTTTCTACTATTACCGCTTGGCCGCCAGATTACAGAACTATGAGTATTCCCCACAGCGCTATTTATCCAACGGCCAAATTTAATTATAAGTTACAAATTACAAATTAAATACGAATTTACGGGTATATTATAAAAAGTCTGTGTATATTGAATTCGTAAATTTGTAATTGATTTGTAATTTGTAGTTCTATCTAAGCAGATATTTTTTGTTTTCACTTAAATTCAAGAAATCATCGGCTTCTTCAATCAGTTTGCTCGAAGTGGTTTGTCTAAATGCCGCTATTTCCACTAAACAGCCGGTGGTGTTTTGCAGATAGCTCATTAGCGGCAAATAATCTCCGTCACCGGAAACTAAAATTATAACATCTACTTTGCTGGCCAGCTTAATCGCGTCCATGGAAATACCGACATCCCAATCGGCTTTTTTAGCGCCGCCGGCAAATATTTGCAAGTCTTTCATTTTTACTTCAAATCCCTGTTGGCTTAAAGCTTCAAAAAAGGGCGTTTCTTCCTCGCTTTCGGTTTTTATAACATAAGCAGTTGCCCGGATAAGCTTGCGGCCCCCTACCGAGTCTTTTAGTACCTCGCGGAAATTTACTCTTTTATTGTATAAATTTTTAGCTGAGTGGTACATGTTTGAAACATCTACCAATACGCCTACTCGTTGTTCTTTGTGTTTTACCATTTTAAAATAATTCGAATGTTTCGAATAAAAATTTAAATTTATAGTTAATAATGTTTTTTATTTTGATTCTTTTTTATCCTCGGTATCGTCGTCGATTTCAATCACTAATTCTTGTTTTGCTAATAATTCTTGTTCAATCTTTAATTTTTCTTGTTCGTCTTCAATCATTTTTTTAGCTATTTTAAGCTTGAGTTTTTGGGATAATTCCATAAAAGAACTTTCATCTTCTTTTTGCAGATATTTAAGAAAGCGTCTTCTTTCCCCGACTTTTTTTAGCAGTCCCCGGCGTGATGAATGGTCATGTTTATGGCGCTTTAGATGCTCTGCCAGCTCTTTTATTTCTTCGGTTAAAATCGCGATTTGCACCTGGGTTGAGCCGGTATCGTTTTCATGGATTTTAAATTTATTAATAATTCTTTGTTTTTTCTTTTTGTCTAACATAAGTAAAAAATTCCCAAACCGAGATATGGAGCTTAACCCATAACCAAGAAGGGGTAAAAAAATAATTTATTTATTTAAATTAGTTCAGATTGTTTACAAGCCTAACAGTAGCATGAAATTATAAAAAAAGCAAGGGAATAAGATAATAAATAAAATTATACAACATTCTTGACTAAAATGCTAATTCTTGGTAAATTAAAGGCGTTGCCGTAACGCATTGGCAGCTTTATTTTATTATGAAGCAGTTTCTTATTTAAAAGCGCCCATAGTTCAACGGATAGAACACCAGCCTTCTAAGCTGGTTATGGGGGTTCGATTCCCTCTGGGCGCACTAAATTATAACAATTCTTGTTGTTATAATTTTGTGTTCTCAGGAGTGCGGATAATCGCCTGTTTGGTGTGGGGCTTTCGCCTCTTCGATTCCCTCTGGGCGCACATTGATAATTTTTTTTCTAATAGCCAAATTGCTAAATGATATTAATAATTATTCAAATTATTTTAATAATAATTTTATTTGGACTAATAATTTTTTTAAGCGAACATTTTTTTAACATTTTGCTTAGAGGATTTGCCCCGTTTATCGCGACTCGGAGTGGGATTATTGACAAGATAGTAAATGAATTAAAATTATCAAGGGAGGACGTTGTTTATGAACTGGGTTGCGGAAAGGCCGGGTTTTTGCGGGTTATGCGCCGACATTATCCGAAGAACAAGCTTGTCGGGATTGAATATTTATATACGCCTTATTTTATCAGCCGGATTCAGAATAGTTTTTTAAAAAATAAGCTTATTATTAAGCGAGAAAATATTTTTAAAGCGGATATTGGTAAGGCAGATTTTATATATTGTTATTTAAATATTTTAGCGATGAAAAAACTTTCCCCAAAGTTTGCGCGTGAATGCAAACCGGGCTGTTTGGTAATAAGTTTTCAATTTTTAATTCCCGAAAAAGACGCTCAAAAAATTTTAAAGGTTAGTAAAAATGAAAAAGTATATTTTTATAAATATTGATTTTTTGGTCGATACTTATTAAGCATAAAAAAATTATAAATATAAAATATTAGAATTTAAAGTTTTGTTTTTATTTCAAGATTAGCCCTAAGTATTAATAATTAATATGGAAAAAACATTAAATCAATTAGAAGAGCAAAAAGAAGCAAAAATAATAGAGATAAAAGGCGGGGTCAGTTTTAATAAAAAGCTAGCTGAGTTAAATATAAGGGTGGGTAAAAATATTAAAAAATTAGCCAGCCAGCCGTTTATGGGGCCGGTAGTGGTTGAAATAGGGAATACTGAAATTACTTTGGGCCGGGGAATGGCAGGGAAAATTTATGTAGAAGAGATATGAAAAAAATATTATTAGCGGGTAATCCAAATACGGGAAAAAGCACTTGTTTTGCCAGGATGACCGGAGTTGATGTTATTATATCTAATTATCCGGGCACGACAGTGGAATTGAAAAAGGGTAGAATGAAATTAAAAGGAGAAGCACGCGAGGTAATTGACGTGCCGGGAATTTATTCGCTTAGCCCAGCCAACGAGGCAGAAAAAATCGCGGTTAAAAAACTTTTAAGCTCCGAAGGTAAAATTATTAACGTAGTAGACGGACTGAACCTGGAAAGGAATTTGTATTTAACTTTAGAATTAATAGAAAAGGGCCTGCCGATAGTGGTGGCCTTGAATTTTTGTAACGAATTAAGGCATAGGGGCGTAAAGATTGACGTGAAAAAACTTGAAAAATTATTAGGTGTGCCGGTAATACCGATTTCGGCCATAGCCGGGCAGGGTATTAAAAAATTAGTTGATAAACTTCCCGAGCTTAAAAGCCGGCCGGAAACAAAAGTTTTGAGCGACAAAGAAAGGTGGCAAAAAATAGAGGCTATTATTAAGCAGGTACAGGAGTTTAATCCCAAAAAGCATACTTTTTGGGAGCACTTGGAAGATTTTAGCATTCATCCTTTGACCGGAATACCGGCCGGGTTATTTATAATTTTTGCGTCTTTTGTTTTGGTCAGGTTTGTCGGTGAGTTTTTAATAAATTATATTTTTAATCCTTTGTTTTCCCTGTATTATCCGGTTGTCCTTAAAATAAGTGCGTTTTTGGGTCCGGGTCTGTGGCGTGACATACTGATTGGTTCTTTCATGGACGGAAAAATAGCGTTTGACCAGTCCATGGGTCTTTTAACAACCGGCTTGTTTGTGCCGATTGCCATGGTTTTACCTTATGTCCTGGCCTTTTACGCGGTATTGGGAATTTTGGAAGACAGTGGTTATTTACCGCGCCTGGCCACATTGCTGGATACCTTGATGCACAAACTGGGCATGCACGGACTGGCGGTTGTTCCTATGTTTTTGGGTCTGGGCTGTAATGTGCCCGGAGTTTTGTCGGTTAGGATTCTGCAAACCAAAAAAGAAAGGTTTGTGGCCGCGGCTTTGCTGGCGGTTAGTGTTCCTTGCATGGCGCAAATGGCCGTAATTTTCAGTTTACTGGGAAGCTATGGTGCCGGCGCTTTGATATCGTATTTTTTAATTTTATTTATTGTTTGGCTGGTGCTGGGAATTGTATTAAACAAATTAATTAAGGGCGAAGCTATGGAAACTTTTATGGAAATACCGCCTTACCGTTTGCCTAATTTGCTTAGTTTTACAAAGAAGCTGTGGATGAGGATGAAGAATTTTATTTACGAGGCGATTCCATTTGTTTTTCTCGGTGTTTTAATAATAAATATTCTTTACGTGTTTAACGTAGTAGCCTGGCTAGGGGATTTGGCGGCGCCGGTTATGTCGCGCCTGCTGGGTTTGCCGCTGGAAGCGGTGTTGTCCTTGATCGTTGGTTTTATCAGAAAGGATATGGCGGTAGGTATTTTGTCGCCCTTGGGCCTGAGCTTAAAGCAGCTTTTAATAGCCAGTGTAATGCTGACTATGTATTTTCCCTGTGTGGCTACTTTTGTGGTATTATTTAAAGAAGTTAGACTAAAAGGACTTTTGCAAATAAGCGCGATTATGATTTTTATGAGCCTATTTGTCGGCGGCTTGCTTAATTTGGTATTATAGATTAAAATAAATTTTAATTTGGAAGGATTATATTTTTAATTGTGGTGTTAGAGGTTGGCGGCTCCAATATACTCAGAAGATCATTTTTACAAGAATAAGACGTAAGAAAATTAGACTATTGGTGTGAAAAATATTTATGACATTTGATGTTTAATAATAAAATAGATAAATAGTTAATTGTTAAATGTTAACTGTTAAAAGTTAATTTTATGGTGGCTATAGTTCAACGGTTAGAACTCTGGTTTGTGGTACCAGTGACGAGGGTTCGATTCCCTCTAGCCACCCAGCAAAAAACTATCCTAACTTTAGGGTAATTTTTTATACGCATTTTTATTCATTAGAACTGTTTGATATAATATAAAAATAATTATTAATCAAAAAATATGAAAAATCTTATTCTATTAGGTATCGGCTCTGTAATTGTTGGGGTTACAATTGGTGGAGTTGTTTATTATAACAAAAATACTAATAACAATATTACAATTACAGATCCCAATACTGTTGAACAAGGAATTAATTACAATGATTTAGATGATCTGCCTGAAAATAATAATGAGGGTGGTTCTAAAATTAAACCGGGTGGTACACTAGAAGACCTTACGGCAGGAAAACTTGGTAATAATATTAGTTGCTATTCTGTAAATAAAGTTAATGATGAATATTTAGAAATTATGACTTATATTTCTGGCAATAAACTACGAGCAGATTATTATTTATCTAGCGAGTCTCTTGGTTGGCGTAATGCTCCATCATCTATGACTCATATGCATATAATTCACGATGGTGAATATGCTTTTATTTGGGGCAAAGCTTTTCTCGGTCAAATGCTAGGGGGCATGAAATATAAATTAAACTATAATGATGACGGAACAATCGAAGAGCCAGATAGCGAGATGACACCTGATATGTTAAATTATAAATTGCCAGTAGTTGATTGCCGCCCTTGGACTCTTGATAATAGTGTTTTTGGAATACCAGAAGGGATTTCTTTTGCTGATATAGATAATCCTGAAAATATTGAAGAACTTTTTGAAGAAACTATTGAAGGCGGTGATATCGATATAGATGAACTGCTAGAACAAGATCCTGAAGATCCATGTTTTGGTTGCGGGTTTATGCCAGACAGTATGAAAGCTGATTGTTATGCGGGTTGTCAATAAAAATAAATTGAATTAATAATTTTAAAATGTTGATTATTAAACCATAATCCTATATAGTAAAAACAATAAAAAACTATAACTCGCAATAAAAATATATTTTTAAGGAGGACGCTATGTATTTAGAAGTTATTTTTTTACCGTACCTAATACCTTGGGTTAAATCAAAAAATCGTTTTGTGGAAAGTATGGCCCCTCCAGAAGAGATGAGAAAAATTTGGATTGGTCAAAAATTCTTTGGAGAAGGACATACAACAGGCGCCTACCAAGATGTAACAGATAAAAAAGCGCCACTTGTGAGAAGAGTAATCTTGGACGAAAACGCTAAAGCAAGAAAAAAATTGACCAGACCAAAAAAGTTGGTGGTAGTCGGCGACAAAAGGATGGAGGTAACTTGGCACCTTTCGTATGCCGAAGGGATGAAAAAAATAAGAAAAGCGACCGACGTGGAATTGATTATTAAGTGGTACGAATATAATTGGCCAGAAGAAAGTCCTTTCATTTTTTCCGATGATGAAGTCCATGTATTTCCTGAGCCAGACGAACCTTGAATAAATTTCAAAAAGCAATAAAGATCCAAGGGGGCGACTTGAATATTATTCAGTTGCCCCTTTTTTATATAATTATAAAATTTTTTATAGCCTTTATATTTTTTTAACATTAGTCATATATTCTTTATAAAATAAAATAGTTATATATGGAGTTTCCTAATTGAACCATTAAAAAGTTGCTTTAGTTTTTGGGTAGTTTTTTAATACCTATTTTATTAGAAAGAACTGTTTGATATAATAAATTTATAAATATTAATACAAAAAAATATGAACGGACAAAATAGATCTGACGTTAAACCTGGACTGCATGTGTCCATTGTACAAAAACAAGATCAACG
>QMNH01000009.1 GCA_003647675.1 Candidatus Falkowiibacteriota bacterium
ACAATATCACTTCAAAAAATTTTATAAAAAATCTGCAAAAATCTTAAATTTTTAACTTCGCACCAGTTTTTACACACTAACTATTTATTTCTTTTATTATTTTGTCAATTTCAGCCGCGTATCTTTCCTGGCTGTCTATTTTCCAATTGAATTTTGGAATATGCTTTATGCTTAGTTTTCTTTTTAGGCTTTGGTAAAATTCTTTGTTGTATTTTTTTATATTTTTTAAAGCCGTGCCGGACATATTTTCCGGCAATATAGAAATTCCAATAGTTGCTTCCAGCAAATTAGGCGAGCATTTTACGTAAGTGACGGTTATTAAACAATTTTCAACTAAAACATTGCGGCTGATTAAATTCGCAAGTTCGCTTTTTAAAAGTTCGTTTATTTGTTTCATGCGATAAGACATATTGCGCGCTGCTTTTATACTATTTTTTCTTTGCTTATTTTTATTATATCTCCTTCTTTTATTATTTCTTTTCCTTCGCATCGCAATCCGCATTCCTGGCCCTCCTCCGCCGAATTAACGTCTTGCTTGCCGGATTGAAGCTTGGTTATTTTTCCTTTGCCGATTAGCTCTTTTTCCCTGAATATTTCAATTTCAGCGTCAGTTTCGGCCAGGCCGCTGATAATTTTACCGCCCAGGATTTGGCTGTCTTTTTCGGTTCTGAATATTGCCAGCACTTTTAGTTTGCCCAAATCAACTTTTTTAGTTTTTGGCTCAACCAATAAGCTTATTTCTTTTTTCATGTCATTTATTAGGTCGTATATAATGTTGTAATGTATGATTGTAATATTTTTTTCCCTTGATAATTCTTCAATAACCGGCGGTGTTTTAACATTAAAACCGATAATTTTAGCCGTCGAGGCTTCGGCTCGCTTTATGTCGCCGTCCGTTATATTTCCCAGGCCTTTGTGGATGATTTTTATTTTTACTTCCGGAATATTGATTTTTTCCAATGATTCCTCAATTGCTTCGGCCGATCCGAACACGTCGCTTTTAATAATAATATTTATTTTTTTTATATTTTCTTCTTCTTTGATTTCTTTCTCGGTTTTTATCGCTTCGGTTATTTTAGTCATTGATTTTATTTTTTTGTACTTGATTTTTTCACCTTTGCCGACCTGTATAATGTCCCCGACTTGAGGCATGGTTTTTAATCCGATAATTTGAACCGGAGCGGCTGGTTTGGCGCTGGTTATTTTTTCTCCGCGGTAATTATAGAGGGAACGGACTTTTCCGATGTTCATTTTATTGAATAACAGCATATCCCCGGTATTTAAGGTGCCGTTCTGTATCAGTAATGTGGCAACCGCGCCGGCTCCTTTATCAATATTGGATTCTATGATAGTGCCGATAGCTGAAGTATTCGGATTGGCTTTAATATCTTTAGCTTCGGTTTCCGCTGTTAATAAAACCATATCCAAAAGATCGTCTATGCCGGTTCCTTTTAGCGCCGAAATAGGCACGCAAATAATTTTTCCGCCCCAATCTTCAAGCATTATTTTTAGTTTATTGGAAAGTTCTTGCTTGGTTTTTTCTATGTCAGCGCCGGATTTATCTATTTTATTTATTGCTACCACAAACGGTATTTTAGCGGCTTTAATAATTTTAAAAGCTTCCACGGTTTGGGGTTTAACTCCATCGTCAGCCGCTACTACCAATATGGCAATATCGGCAATTTTTGCCCCCCGGCTGCGCATGGCGGTAAAAGCCTCATGTCCCGGAGTATCTATGAATGTGATTAGTTGTTTGCGGCGGGTGACCTGATAGGCGCCAATATGCTGGGTAATGCCGCCGGCTTCTTCGTCTACTATATGGGTGCGGCGGATGGCGTCCAGTAATTTTGTCTTGCCATGGTCTACATGGCCCATAACTACGATAACCGGCGGCCGAGGAAGCAGATCTTCTTTATTTTCGCTATCTAAAACTTTTTTCAATTTGTTTTCCTCGTTTATTATTTCCTTTCCTTCTTCATTTTTTAATTTAATATCAAGATTTAATTCAGAACCGATCAGCCAGGCCGTTTCATGATCAATTTTTTCATTAAGCGATCCGAAAATTCCATTTTTCATTAATTCCGCCAGTACCGCGTTGATTGGCACACCGGCCAGATTAGCCAGCTCTTTTACGGTTATATATTGGGGAATAGTGATTATTTTTTTCTCGGTTATTTTTTCTTTTTCCAAAGATTCTTCTTCTTCTTCTTTGCTTTTTTTAAGTTCGGCTATTTTGTTTCTATATTTTGACCAGTTTTTGATGATTTTATTAGCTTCGCTCCGGTTTATTTTTATGGCTTTTTGCCCAATATCAAAACCGAGCTGAGGCAGACAGTCGCGTAGCTCTTGAGGCGTAATTCTAAGTAATCTGGCTAGTTCTGTGATATTCATATACTATAATGCGAATCCGCGAATGGATGCGAATGCCGCAAATTACGAATTATGCGAATAATGAAATAAGCACGAAATTCGAATATCGAAATACTAAACAAATACAAAATACAAAATTCAAATGACAAAAACAATATTATTTTTAGAGTTTTGGATTTAGAAAATTTGGATTTGTTTAGTATTTCGATATTCGAATTTCGGATTTTATATAATTTCGTATTTATTTTATAAATGATGTGCTTAAAAACTTTTTTCGTGATAAAATTAAAAAGACAGATAGACTGTCTTTAATTTATTTAACTTTACAATATTTTTTTGTTTTAGTCAATAATTATGCTTGATTCAAATTTTGGATATATTAATATAAATAAGCCGGCTGGCCCGACATCCCATGATATTGTGGACCGGTTGCGCCGGATTACCGGCATAAAGAAGATTGGGCATGCCGGTACGCTTGATCCGTTTGCCCGGGGCGTTTTGATTTTAGGAATTAGCCGGGAGGCGACAAAAAATATCAGTAAATTCGTTAAGCTTGATAAAGAATATGTCGCCAGAATATATTTGGGCGCAGTTAGCAGTACTTATGACCGAACCGGTGAAATTATCAGAAGAAAGCACAGTGAATTAAAATTAGACGCTGTAAATAAAATATTGCGGGGTTTTATGGGCAAGCAAAAGCAAATACCGCCGATGTTTAGCGCGAAAAAAATAAAAGGAAAAAGATTATATAAATTAGCCAGGCAGGGTAAAGAAATTGAAAGGGAGCCGGAAAATATAGAAATTTTCAGTATAAAAACAGTTTCTTTTGCCTGGCCGGTACTGGAAATTAAAGTAAAATGCTCAAGCGGGACTTACATTAGGTCACTGACCCATGATATCGGGGAAAAACTGGGCTGTGGAGCTTATTTGGAGGAATTAATAAGAACGGCAATCGGGGATTATAAAATTATTGATTCGGTCTCGCTAAATAGTCTAAATACCGATAATTGGCAGTCTTTTTTAATGAAATAATTATATTTAATAAATTTTATAATTTTTTAGTAAAGCTTAAAAAATAATATTTTAGCATTTTAAATTATTTTAAATAATTTTGTTTGTTCTTTGTGGTAAAATATGTTAGAATATATATAATGTTAATAACTAAATTAAGACTAATTGTTATTTTCTTTATTGAGGAAGTTTAATTTATAAACTAAATAAATAATTAAAGTAAGCTAACAATTTATGAGCAAAAAACTTTTTAAAAATTTAGTGGTAGTAGCAATGTTTCTTTTTCTTATCGCGCCAGCTTTTGTATTCGTAGCGCATGCGCAAACAGATGCGGACTTGGGATTGGAATATGCTGACCAGCTTGGATTAGCTAATCCTGATGATCCAGATCCAAGACAAATGGCAGTAAACGTCGTAAAGTATTTAATGACCTTTCTCGGTATTATTGCCGTGGTTGTGATTCTAATTGGCGGCTTTCAATGGATGACTGCCGGCGGCAACGAGGACAAAGTAGCAAGCGCTAAGAAAATGATTATAGCCGGAGCTATTGGATTAATAATCATCTTGGCGGCCTATGCTATTGTTCAGTTTGTAATTAATACAACTGGCGGTTTAATAGAAGGTGACGTTTTGTAGAAAATTATTGAGGTTTAAGTTATATTAGCGAACCTTAAGTAGTTCCCTCGTTTTTAAGAGGGTTCTACTTCTATGACCGGAGTTTATTTGCGGTCATAGCAGTAGAAAAATAAAAAATAGCAGATAACAGGCGGCAAAAGTAATATTTAGTTATCTGCCGCTTGTTTTTAAATACTTGGCAAAAGTGCAATTGTATGATTTTAGCAAATATTAAAAAGCAAAGAAAAGCAGTGGTTTTATTTGTGATATTTATTAGTTTTTGTTTTTTGTTTTTTTCATTTTCTGTTTTAGCCGCTGACAAAGGGGTTGATAAAGCCTTGGAAGGATTGAATAAATCGGCCGGAGAAGGTTTTTTGGGGAAAGGAACGGTTGATGCGGATAGCAGTAATCCAGGGATAATTATTAATCTTTCCGACGCTTTAGGCACGGTAGTCGGCGCCGGATTGGCTTTTATCGGGGTTTTATTTTTTATATTAATCATATACGGCGGACTGCTTTGGATGACGGCGCGGGGCGAAGAAGCCCAAGTTAAAAAAGCCAAGGATTTAATCCAGGCCGCGGTAATCGGGCTTATTATAGTTTTGGCCGCGTACGCGATAACCGCCTATATAAGCCAGCTTCTTTTTAGTTAATAAAATTAGCTTATATATGACAAAGAAGAGATTATTATTTGTTGTTTTGATAATATTTTTAGCCGGCAGTTTGTTTGCCTTTGTTAATATGGGGGCAGTAAATGCGGATGATGCTTTTAAAAAATTTACCGACGGTTACGAAAAAACAGGTGAAAAAGCCGGTTACGAGGATACTAATTTAAACAAAGAATTGCCCCAGGTAATTGGAAAAATTATTAGCGCGGTATTAGCTTTATTGGGCATAATTTTTTTATTCTTAATAATTTACGGCGGTTATATTTGGATGTTGGCTCGGGGGAATGAAAATGATACTAAGAAGGCCAAAGATATTATAACCAACGCAATAATCGGGCTTTTGGTAGTTGTAGGGGCTTATGCAATCACTTTTTTTGTCAGTAATTCATTATATGAAGCACCATATAATACATATAATAATGAGAACGAGGTTTAATAAATTTAATTTATTATGAAAAACAGCAAGACAGAAAAATTTAAATATTTAATAATATTTATTATTTTATTTTTATTTCAAATAAGTTTTGTATATGCAGACAATCTTAATAATTGGCAAGAAAATTTAGAAGATACAGCAGGATTTGAAGGCGCTGGTTATAAAACCGAAGATGTATCTTTTGAAGTTTATGTCGGGGTAATTACCCGGACTGCGCTTTCGCTTCTGGGTATTGTATTTATATTACTCATGGTTTATGGCGGATATTTATGGATGACAGACCGGGGTAATAACGATCAGGTGGATAAGGCTAAAAAATTAATTACAGCCGCCGTAATCGGCCTTATAATCGTGGTTGGAGCTTATGTGATAAGTTATTTCGTGGTTGAAAAGCTGACTACAGGTACTTTATCGGGATAAATATTTATTTTTATGAATAAAAATTTAAAACAAGTTATATTTTTGTTTATATTGGTGTTAGTGTTAGTTTTACCTTTTTTTGTTTTTGCTGATAATCAGGCCCTTCAGGGGCTGAAAAATATTCAGCCGGATAGCGGTTATGCTGAAGCAGACAGTGAAAATAATTTTGCCACAATCGCGGGAACAATAGTCGGAGGACTTTTAAGTATTCTAGGAATTATTTTTATTTCTTTAATGATTTATGGTGGTTTGAATTGGATGATAGCCTCCGGGGACGAGGAAAAATTAACTAGGGCCAAGAATACACTTAGGCGGGCGATAATTGGCATAGTGATAGTAATTGGTTCATATGCAATTTGGGACTTTGTACTTTGGAAATTAATTCAAGGGGGGTAAATTTAATATAAAGAAATCGAGTTAAATTATGAAAAAGAGTAATAGAAAAATAAAAATTATTTTTTTATCATTTTTACTTATTTTTGTTTTCGGAATGCTTGGGGTGGGCGCGGCTTGGGGTCCGTTAAGTGATTATACTGATTTAAATAAAAACAGTGAAGAAATGGGAAAAGCGGGTGGTTTTGATACGGGTATAGGCTCCGGAGAAGGCGTAGGCCAAATAGCAGAGCTGGTAATAGAAGGTTTTTTAAGCGTTTTAGGGGTAATTTTTATTATTTTAATGATTGTGGCTGGTTATAATTGGATGAGTGCGGCCGGAGACGAACAAAAAGTGCAAAAAGCAAAAGATACGATTCTCCGAGCCATAATCGGTTTAATTATTTTAGTAAGCGCTTACGCGATAACTTATTTTGTATTTAAGCATATGCCTGCCGGCGGAAATGTGCCGCCAGTCATTGATTATTAATAGGTATTAATAATTAATTTAAAGAAATTTTAATATAAAATAAAAAAGGCGTCTTATATTCAAGTCGCCTTTTGTTTTTAGGTATAGTTATAGTAAATATTTATTTATTACTATACCTATTGTATCTATTCCTCCCAGAGTCTGGATTGTGTATATTCACAATTAAATCGTAAGCATCGCCATTCCAGGCAATTGCCTGTCCTTTTTTTCTGGGAACATATATTCGTTTGGGTTTTCGGAACATCTGAAAGTCTGTTGTATACGCGTAAACGATAAATTCATCATCATTTACTAAAAAGACCTTTCCGTTTTTTTCGCCACGAGGAATAAGTGCGTATTTTGCGCCTGGCTCATTTTTGACGGTAGCTTCGGTAAGTGAGACCCTAAGGACTTTTTGACTGCTTTTGTTGCATATATAGACAGTTCTTAAGTTTCCTGAAGGAATATTTGTTTCTGTATATAATGAAATCGGCAGATTCACCCCTTTGTATTTATTTGGGTTGGCTCTAATTGCGTTTTTAAGCGCGGTTTCAGCTATGATTGCTTTGGCTCGTGCGTTTATTCTATTAGCCTCGGCTTTTAATATGTAATACTCACCGAAATCTTCTATTGTGGTTTTTCCTTCAAAAATACTGAGATTAAGAACTTCATATTTAATTGGTTCAACATTAGGTCCCTTCACTTCAGCTTTTTCCATGCTTGCGCAACCCGCAAACAACATTATAACTATAATCTGAATAAAAATAAGTATATATTTTTTCATTTTACGCCTCCTTTTGTTCGTTTGCTTTCAATGCTTAACTTTTCTGAAAGCGTGAAGATATTATATAGCTTTTTTACTTTTTTTACATAAATTTTTGTTTCTGAAAATGGGGGAATACCTTCGTATTTAATTGTTTCATTTGGTCCGGCATTATAAGCGGCTAATGCCAATTCAAGCTTACCAAATTTAATTAACAGTAATTTTAAATACTTTGTTCCTCCCATTATATTTTCAGTTGGATCAAAAGGATTATTAATATCCAGCGAATCATAGTTGCTTGGCATTATTTGCATTAATCCTTTCGCCCCCTTGCCGGATATAGCGCCTGGGTTAAAGTTAGATTCAACTTTAATTATCGCCTTAATCAGTAAAAAGTTTACATTATGTTTTTTTGCCGCTTGAGCGATAATTTTATCAAATTCAAAAAAATTAATATTAAAAGATAAATTTTTATTTTTGATAGACGCATATCTGTTATTATCTTTTTCACTTGGGCCGACATTCACATAGATAGTATCGATCGGATCTGGGCAATAACAATTGGAACCAATTATTTGATAGGGTTCAGCCGCATTTGCCGACAATGGATATAATACAAAAATAAACAGGATTAAGCATATACAAAATTTTTTTTTCATTTTTTCCTCCATTTATAATGATATATGATAAAATTTTAAATAATTTTATATTTGTTAAAGTTCATTGATATTATATAGTAGCATTTTTAAGATAATTTGTCAAGGTTGACTTTAGCCTGTTTATATGATACCATAATAATATAACAAGGAAATCCTATCAAATACGGATACTCGTATGATAGGGTTTTTTATATGCAATAATAAAATAAATTAACAAGTAAGGAGGAAATATGATATTTTAATAGATTCATGTTTTTTATGAAAGAAATTAATTTAATTCATAGTCCTAAGCTAAAAAAAGAAAATAAAAAGCTATTTTCGCTTAAATTAGCGAAAAAAATAGTTTTGTCTTTGATTTTAATTATTGTATTTGAGTTTTTTCTTTTTCCCATGCCTGGTTTAGCCAGCGAAAATATTGAAACACCTAGTATTAGCGATAATAATGATATTATTATAAATTCAGAAAATAACTTGAATACTGAAAATAATATTATAGTTAATAGCTTGCCAGATAGTGAAGATATAAAAATTGTTAAATCAAGTTATCATACAATTACCGCCTATAACAGCGAAGTTTCCCAATGCGATGGATCACCCTGTATTACGGCCAATGGTTTTAATTTATGCGAACATGGCATAGAAGATTCGGTAGCGGCAAATTTTCTTAAATTTGGTACAAAAATTAAGATTCCCGAGCTTTTTGGTGATAGAGTATTTGTTGTCAGGGACCGCATGAATAAAAAATATCCGGACAGGCTTGATGTTTGGATGCTTGATAAAGGAGACGCTAGGAAATTCGGCGTTAGAATAGGGAAAATAGAAATATTAGAAGAGCCCTAGAGCGCGAACATTAAGATATCTGTCAGCAGACAAAAGGCCTAAAAGGGGCTTTTTTTGATACATTTTTGTTTTTTAATAAGCTTGTATAAAGGCATGAAGTTTGTAATATTTACTTTTAGGATAAATATATTAAAATACGAAAAATGGCCTGGTAGCCAAGGGGTTTAAGGCAACAGTTTGCAAAACTGTGATTCACCGGTTCGAATCCGGTCCAGGCCTCAATAAATTTTCTAAATAAATTTAATAATAAGTCTAGAATACATTGGACTTAAAATAACTTCTTTTATGGAAAAAATATGAAAAATGTGGATAAGTTTTTATTTAAGTCCACAGTTTAGTAGACTTTAATAAAGTATTTATTTTTTGTTTTTATTTTATGATATAATTAATTTAAAATTAGCCAAAAATTTTTTACTTAAATTGTTGACTGATTAAGTTTAATATGTTATATTTAAATAAGACAATCTTTAACAAAAAAATATATTTATTATATTTTAGTTTCTACTATGTCACGCTAGACTCGACATAGCACAAAAAAACAAAAACAAAAAAAAGGTAAGTTATAATAAAATTATTGTGATTTACCACGTGATCGGTAGAAACGGCTTTTTAAAAAGTCGAGATAAAAAGCTCTAACCTTGAGAGATGGATTTTCTTGTTTGTCATTTGATGAACTTTAAACAAACTCTTAGGGATGGGGCTCAGCACTTAAGGCTCATAAATTCATTTATATAAAAGAAGGGGCCTGTCTGGGCCCCTTTTTTAATTAGAAAAAAAGTTTACATTATTTAATTCGAAGCTCTTGCCAAAATGTATTTTTTTATATATAATCAATATATAAAATTCCCGTAAAAGGAAATTTTTTTATGTATTTTAAAGGTAAAAATATGCCAATCAATAAAAATGCAAGCGAAAAAAATGAATACGCGGACAAAGATACTATAAACAAAATAAAAAAGGAATTACTGGAAAGGAAAGAGCAGGTATTAAAAGACTTAACCGATATTTCCAGTAAAACTGATGGCAATAAAGATTCAGAAGTAAAATTCCCTGATTTTGGCGATAAAACCGATGAAAACGCCCAGGAAATTGGAGAATATTCAACTAATTTAGCCACCAAGACTGTTTTGGACTCAACTCTACGGGATATTAACGGCGCACTGGAAAGAATAGAAAAAGGAACTTACGGAATATGTAAATATTGCAAGAAACGGATTAATAAAAAAAGGCTTTTGGCTAGGCAGGTAGCTAGTGCTTGTGTTGAATGTAAAACTAAATTGCAAAGCAGGCCATAATAAAGACAGTATGCTTTTAAATAATAAAAAAATGGCTCTAATATTAACTAGCGCCATTTTTTTTATTGCTTTAGATCGTTTTTTAAAGGTTTTAGCTAAAAATTATTTTTTTAATAAAAAAATAAGTTTAATCGGAGATATTTTAAAATTTAATTTTGCCAAAAATTACGGAATTGCGTTTTCAATTCCTTTTAGCGGTTTTATTTTAAATTTAATAATTATAATAATTATCTTAATGTTAGGCTATATTTTATTTTATTCTTTTAATAAAAAAAATTATTTATTAGCCGGGCTATTGACAATTATTGTATTTGGTGCTATAAGTAATATGCTTGACCGTGCTATGTACGGTTTTGTTATTGATTATATTGATTTAAAATATTTTACGATCTTTAATATCGCGGATATCATGATTGTGCTTGGGGCATTGTTTTTATTAATTTTAAACAAAAGGATAAAAAATTGAAACAAAAAAGCAGAAAAATTATACCTTTTAAACAAATACAACAAAAAAAATTACACAAAAAAAGGAAAGAAATAAAAGTGGTGAAAGTTAGTAGAATATTTAAAAGAATAATAAAAAAGGAGGGAAAAATTAAGAAAAATTGACTTTAATAACAGAGTCTAATCCAACACGGGGATCTTTTAGGTTTCCGTGTTTTAGTTTATTTTCATTTATTTCAGAAATTTTATTTTTTATTTTTATTAAATTATTATATATTTTGCTTTTTTCTAATTTTCCAATATGATTTTCTTTATAATAATCAATTTGTTTTTGGAGCTGGTCGATTATTTCTTCTATGATAACAAATTGATAAGGTTCGTTAGCTAAATCTTTTTTTGATATTTGGCCGTTAATGTTATCAGCAACCAAATCACATAAATTTCTAAAATTTAATGTATTTAATACAACCAAAACATGCGGCAGGCAATCTATTTTCCCTTTAGCGTTAGATAATTCAGATTCAAAATATTTTATTTCCGCGCCTTTGTTGTGTTTTAGTTTATTAATAATTTTATCAGCTTTTTCTTTAATTATTTTGTAATCATCTGTAACCTTAACGTCAATAGCAAATTTCAAAGGTTCATTGTCGCTGTTATTGATTTCTATTACAAAATCTGTTTGATTTTTAATATCGTCATATTCAGAAGTTTCTATGGCCACACAATCTCCGAGCCATGCCGACATTTCTATTTGTTCAGATAATATTTTTTCTAAAATAATAGCCTTATCATGTCTTGGCGAAAAACCAGGAGATTGTTTAATTTTATTTATTGTTTCCAAATCATTATTTATTTCAGATTCGTGGTAAACATCAATAAAATCTTTTTCATTTATTTTACCAATTTTGGCATTTTCTACTTTTTTTTCATACACCAACTGTTCATTGGCTGATAAATTTTCGTTGTTAAAATTAACGGCTTCATTAAAAATTTTGTTATTTTTGTACATATTAATTTATTTTAATTATTCTATTTAATTTATTTTGTTTTAATGTTATAAATTTTGTATTTTTCGGCAACACTTTTTTTATTTTATCTGCCCACTCAATTACAGTAATGATATCGGCACGCCCAAAATATTCCGCGGCGCCGATAGCTTCTATGTCTTTTTCTGAATTGAGGCGATAAGCGTCAATATGAACCAGTTTTTTTATAGTTTTATGATTTTGGCAATCATAAATTTTCATTAAAACAAAAGTTGGACTATTAACCATTTTTTTTACCCCCAATCCTTTAGCCAGGCCTTTGGTAAATATGGTTTTACCCGCTCCTAAATCGCCGATAAGGCCGATTATTTCGCCGCCTTTAAGTTTTTCGGAAAAGTCTTTGGCAAGTTTAAATGTTTCTTTTTCTGAATTAGTTATTATACGCATAATTATATTTTATATTATTTTATAAAAAGAAAAAAGTCCAGAGTATATAAATTCCGAACTTTTAATGGTTGGCTTTTAATGAGTCGAGGTTGATTAAGTCTCCATATAAATCCATAATTATTTTTAAAAGACGATTATTATCGTTTTTTTTAATGATGAAATTACTAAAGTAAGAGTAAATATAGGTATATTTTTGACAATAATAGACAATGGTGTACATTTTAGGTATAATTATAGTAATAAATAGTATGCCAGTGGCATTCTTGAGGCGGTGGTCAATTTCCCCTTAATTGGCAGAACCTGGAAGTTAATCCCTATGCGTTCTTTATAAAGGGTCTGGTATTTATGATATAAATTTCCAGGCCCTTTACAGGTTCTAATCGTGGGCTCTTCGCCCTGCGATTCTCCCCCAGGAAGCCACTGGCTTACTATTTTATAAATTCCCTTTTTAATAAATCCCCATGCTTATAAAACGAACAATTTATTTAATTGTTTATTTTTCTATCTTTTGAAAAAATAGCCTACTCTACATGGGTAGACTATTTTTTTTAAGCAAGAGGGCTTAATTATAAATAACAGATGTTCGGTAAGGGAGATATTTATACAATCAAAGAAGTAGCAAAGCTTCTCAAAGTGCACGAGAGGACTGTTTATCGCTGGATAGATTCCGGAGATTTGCGCGTTGCCCGGTTAGGCCGTAAGACCTACCGGGTTTTTGAGTCTGATTTAAAGAGTTTTGTGAAGAAATATATGAAATAGAAAGGGAAAAGTATTAAGTATATTAGTATTAAGTATTAAGCAATACATAGCGTGCGGACAACTAATTAAGAATTAAAAATTAATAATTAAGAATAATGAATTAAGAATCAAAAAAAATATATTGTCATTCTGATCCCGCGAAGCGGGAAAAGAATCTCGATGCTTACAGTTTCTAACCTCGGGACTAATGATAACAAAACGAGCATGATAAAAACACCAAAAACAAAAAAATATTTAAACCGTTTTAAACCGGCATATATCCGCGCGTTTTTAACTATGCCCAAAAACTGGCTCCACATTGCCGGCCTAGCCATATTTTTGTTGTCCCTCTATACTCTCTCATTTAATCAATTACCCCAGGCTAATAATAAAATAGAATTAAGTGGTAATGAACAGGGTGGTGCGGCCAGTATTACTATAACCGGCAGTGAATTTAAAATAGAATTACAGGATATATACTCGGATATTGATGAGACTGTATTCAGTGACCAAACCAGGGCCAATCAATATATAGAGGCGATCAGCTATAAGCCGAAGAAAAAGAATATAAATACAGTTAATAATAAAAAAGTCGCTCCCAGTAATATAAATACCAATATAGTCTATATGGATGATTCTAATATAGAATTTAACAAAGCTAATTTAGAACTGAAAAAAGAAGATA